>JAHZEH010000175.1:0-822 GCA_019421925.1 Clostridia bacterium | reverse complement strand
TCCACCAAAGCCAAGGAGAAAATGGCCGTCATCAACGCCGACATCGAGTCGAGCATCTCTGGCATCCGCGTGGCCCAGGCCTTCGGAAACGAGCAGTATGAGGTCGAAAAGTTCACCGACGGAAACGCCCAGTACCAGGATTCCCGCAAGGGGTACTACCGGGCCATGAGCGTCTTCATGTGCGGCATGGAGTTCATGACCAATATCCTCAACGTCATCGTCATCGCCGTGGGCGGCTACTTCATCATGAAGGGGCACATGGACGTGGTGACACTGCTCACCTTCACCCTCTATGTCAACACCTTCCTGCAGCCCATCCGCAAGCTGGCTAATTTCGCAGAAATCTACTCGGCTGGCATGGCGGGCTTTGAGCGCATGATCGCCCTGCTGGACACCCAGCCCGATATCATTGATAAGCCGGATGCCAAAGAGCTCAAGGATGTAAAGGGGGAAATTCAGTTCCACGACGTGTCCTTCTCCTACGACGACGACGTCAATGTCCTCTCGGGCGTCAACCTCAAAATCAAAGCCGGGGAGAAGTTGGCCCTCGTCGGCCCCTCAGGCGGCGGCAAGAGCACACTCTGCCAGCTCATCCCCCGGTTCTACGAGGTGGCGGACGGCAGCATCACCATCGACTCCCAGGACATCCGGGACGTGACGCTCTCCTCCCTGCGCGGCAACATCGGCATTGTCCAGCAGGACGTGTTTCTTTTTGCGGGCACAATCGCTGAGAATATCCGTTATGGCAATCTGAGCGCCACAGAGGAGGATATCATCCGGGCCGCCAAGCAGGCGGAGATCCACGATTTCATCTCCGGCCTG
>JAHZEH010000174.1 GCA_019421925.1 Clostridia bacterium | reverse complement strand
TAAGCACCCGCATACGTGTACGGCCCTCTCCGCCGTGGTAACACCGGCTCTCCATGGCCATAGCCAGCTCGTCTGCACGCCGGAAGGCGCTGACAAAGAGTGGCACCATCAGCGGCACCATGCTCTTTGCCCGGGCAAAGAGGTTCCCCGACTCAAAGTCCGCGCCGCGGGCCATCTGCGCTTTCATAATCTTGTCCGCCTCGTCCAGCAGGGTTGGAATAAAACGCAGGGCGATGGTCATCATCATAGCCAGCTCAAGGGCGGGGAAATGCACAACCTTCAGGGGGGAGAGCAGCCGCTCCAGGCCGTCCGTCAGGGCGATAGGCGAGGTGGTCAGCATGAGGATGCAGGTACCCGCCACCAGGAAGGCCATGCGCAGCGCCATGAAAACAGCCCGCAGTATGCCCTCGTCCGTGATCGTAAAGATCCACCAGTCCACCAATACCTTCCCCTCCCTGGTGAAGAAGATATTGAGCAGCATCGTAAAAATAAGGATGAAGCGCAGGGGTTTGAGAGATCTCAGCATATAGCCCGCCGGCACCTTCGCCAGGGCCACGGCGACGCCAAGAAAGAGGAGCAGCATCCCATAGCCCCAGAAATTGGTCACGAAAAAGACGAGGACGATATACGCCAGCGTTAAAAAAATCTTCATCCGGGGGTCCATGCTGTGCACGGCAGATTTGGCCGGATAGTACTGCCCCATGGTGATGTTTTTAATCATTGTGCCACCTGCCCGCCAGATAATCTGTCAATTGGTCCATCCGATAGATGGAAAGGGGAATATCCAGCCCCTGCTGGCGCAGAAGCATCGCCATATTGGCCGCCTGGGGCAGGTCAAGGCCAATGGAGCGCAGATCGTCCGGATGGGAGAATATCTCCTGGGGCGTACCAAGGGCGAACAGTTTGCCCTCGCTCATAACCGCCACGCGGTCTGCCATCTCCGCCACGTCGTCCATGCTGTGGGACACCATCACGATTGTGGTCCCCCCCTCATGCAGACGGCGAATGAGGGCGAGAATCTCCGAGCGCCCCCTGGGGTCGAGCCCCGCCATGGGTTCATCCAGAATGAGGATGGAGGGGGAAACCGCCAGGATACCCGCCAGGGCCACCCTCCGCTTCTGTCCGCCGGAGAGCTCAAAAGGGGACCGCTCCGCATAGGTATCATAGTCCAGGTCCACTTTCTCCATTGCCGAGCGCACGCACCCGTCCAGCTGTTCCTCGGGAATCCCCAAATTTTTGGGGCCAAAGGCGATATCCGCTTTGATAGTCTCCTCAAAGAGCTGGTATTCTGCATACTGGAACATCATGCCCACCTGACGGCGCACATCCTTGCGCGTCTTTTTGTCGGCCAGATCAATGCCGTTGACAATGACCTTCCCGGAGGTGGGCTGCAAAAGGCCGTTCAGATGCTGGGCCAGGGTGGACTTTCCCGAACCCGTGTGCCCGATGATGCCCAGGAATTCCCCGTCCTCTATCGTCAGGCTCACGTCCTGCACCGCAGTAGCCTGCATGACGCTGCCCGGCATATAGGTATGTGTCAGTTTTTCGAGAACAATCGGCATAGTCCCGCCACCATTTCCTTTTCCGTAATCGAGTCCTGAACCGGTACCCCCTTGGCGCGCAGCTCATGGGCCAGCCTCACAGGGAAGGGCACGTCAAGCCCCAGTTCCACCAGTTCATCATAGTGCTCAAAAATCTCCGACGGCGTGCCCGAAAGCACCGCCTGCCCGTCGCTCACCACCACAATGCGGTCGGCCCTGGCGGCTTCCTCCATGAAATGGGTGATGAAGAGCACGGTTTTTCCCTCCTCTTTGTTGAGGCGGGCGACGGTCTCAAACACATCTTTGCGGCCCTTGGGATCCAGCATGGCGGTGGGTTCATCCAGAATGATGATATCCGGGCGCATGGCAAGGATACCCGCAATGGCAATCCTCTGCTTTTGACCGCCTGAGAGCGTATTGGGTGCGGAGCCGGCGAACTTGGTCATATTCACAAAGGCGAGGGCCTCATCCACCCGTTCCCGTATCTTTTGAGGCTCCACGCCCAGGTTCTCCGGCCCAAAGGCCACATCCTCCTCCACGATGGTCGTCACCATCTGGTTGTCCGGGTTCTGGAACACCATGCCCGCCATCTGACGGATCTTGAGCACATTTTCGCGCACAGAGGTGTCCATCCCCGCCACGTTCACCGTGCCGGAGGTGGGGATATACAGTGCGTTGGCCAATTTGGCCATGGTGGATTTACCTGAGCCATTGTGGCCGATGACCGCCACAAACTCCCCTTTTTCCACCGAAAGATTGACGCCCTGGAGCGCCATCCCGTCCTCATTATAAGAGTAGGTCACATCTTTGTATTCAATCATATTTTTAACCTGACTTCTGTCCGCCCAAATGGACGGATACACCCTATTTTAATTTCTCCAATAGAATACACCATCTTGCTCCCGCGCGCAACAAAAGAAATACCTCCCGCCCTTGAGCAGGAGGTATTTGCTTCCTCATTTTATCACAGATGCATCAGCGCGGCCGCGACGTTGAAATAGACCAGTATGGCGCAGCCGTCCACCACGGTGGTCAGCAGGGGCGAGGCCATAATGGCCGGGTCGAGCCCCAGCCGCTTAGCTGTCATAGGCAGGGCGCAGCCCACCATCTTGGCCACACACACCGTTACAAACAGGCTGATGCCCACGGTGAGAGCCACCGGCAGGGAGTGATATACCGCCCATATCCAGAGGGCATCCACCACAGAAAGCACGCCGCCCACAACCAGCGAGATCCGGAATTCCTTAAAGAGCACGCGGAAGAAATCGTTCCACTGGATTTCTCCCAGCGCCATGCCGCGGATAATCAGCGTGGACGCCTGTGAGCCCGCGTTGCCGCCCGTATCCATGAGCATGGGAATGAATGTCACAAGCAGCGGCACCACCGCAATGGCGTTCTCAAAGCGGCTGATGATGCCCCCAGTAATCACGGAGGATACCATAAGCACCAGACGCCACACAATCCTCTTGCGGGCATGGGTGAAAACGGGGGTGTGCAGATAGGTGTCCTCCATGGGCTGGATGGCCGCCATCTTCTCAAAGTCCTCCGTGTTCTCCTCCTGCATGACGTCCATGGCGTCGTCGACGGTGATGATGCCCACCAGCCGCCGCTCCTGGTCCACAACCGGCAGGGAGAGCATATCATATTTCTGGAAGAGATTCGCCACCGCCTCCTGGTCGTCCAGGGTGGATACATAGATCACGTTCTCATCCATGAGATCGGCAACCCGGGTCTCATAGGGGGCGAGGAGTAGGTCCTTGACCGTCACCACGCCGCTGAGCTTGCGGGTCTGGTCCAGTACATAGCAGGTATAGATGGTCTCCTTATCAATTGCATGTTTGCGGATGTGGTCAAAGCACTCCTTGACCGTCATCTCGCGCTTGAGATCGACGAATTCCGTCGTCATGACGCTGCCTCCGCTGTCCTGGGGATACTTGAGGAGCTGGTTGATCCGCACGCGGGTATCAGGGCCGGCCACGCGCAGCACCTTGTCAACCACGTTGGCTGGCATCTCCTCCACCAGGTCGGCCGCATCGTCGAGGTACATATCATCGATGATGCAGCCCAGCTCCTTATCGCTCAAAAGGCCGATCAGCCTCTCCTGGGAATCGCTGGAGAGATAGCTGAACACGTCGGCAGCGGTGTCCTTGGGCAGCAGTCGAAAGAGCATTGCCGCTCCCTCGTCCCGGTCGATCTCATCAAAGAGCGCGGCAATATCCACAGGATTGCAGCCTGAAAGAAGCTGGCGCAGCTGGCCATACCTCTTCTCTTTGAGCAGTTCCAGAATGTTTTGCGTCATTGCTTGAAACCTCCCTTCCGGGCGCTCCCGCAATGCCTAGCACGCCATGAAACGCCCGTTCCTATTCAATTTTTGTGCCTGATTACTTCGTGGGTAAGGTCCGGCGTCCATGGTGTCACTTCCTTTCGCGAAAACGAAGCGCCGTCCTCCGGCGTTTTTTCCATTGTAGCCTCATCCCCGCCAAAAAACAAGCATTGGCGCGTAAAATAAAAGAGCCCTGCAAATCTGCAAGACTCTTTGATAAAAGGCAGCTGCTTACACCAGCTCGAGGACCACCATTTCGGCGGCGTCGCCCCTGCGGGGGCCCATCTTGATGATGCGGGTATAGCCGCCGTTGCGGCTCTCATACTTGGGGCCGTACTCACGGAAGAGCTTCTCCACCACGGGGTGGTTGACCTTCTTGGTACGCTCCCTGTAATCGCCCTTGCTCTCGCCGTCCTTCTTGGGCTCCTTCACGTCGTAAAGGTAGGACATGATCTGACGGCGGGCATGCAGCTTGGAGGGCGCGTCGTTGACCGTCTTGATGGTGATGGTCTGGCCCTGGGCATCCGTCTTGGATTTGGTGACTTCAACGGAATTCTTGTATTCCTTAGAAGCGAGCGTGATCAGCTTCTCCGCGATAGAGCGCACTTCCTTCGCACGGGCCTCCGTGGTAACGATCTTGCCGTTCCAGATGAGGGAGGTGGTCAGGTTGCGAAGGATAGCCTTGCGCTGGTCGCTCGCCCTGTTAAGCTTGCGGTTGGCCATATGCTTTTATCCTCCTATGGACAAATTATTCATCGTTGCGGCGAAGGCTCAGGCCAAGCGCCGCGAGCTTCTGGGCAACTTCCTCGAGGGATTTGCGGCCCAGGTTGCGCACCTTCATCATGTCCTCTTCGCTCTTTTGCACCAGCTCCTCAACAGTGTTGATGTTGGCGCGCTTGAGGCAGTTGAAGGAACGAACCGACAGATCCAATTCCTCGATGGACATTTCGAGGATCTTCTCCTTCTTGTCCTCTTCCTTTTCCACCATGATTTCCACAGAGGAGACGCTGTCCGTCAGGTTGATGAACAAGGTGAGGTGATCGCTCAGTATTTTGGCGGCAAAGCTGCAAGCCTCGTCCGGCTTGATGCTTCCATCCGT
>JAHZEH010000173.1 GCA_019421925.1 Clostridia bacterium | reverse complement strand
AGCGGCGGGTCTGGTGACCAAAGTGCACGCCGGCTTCAAGCAGTTGTTTCATAGAGATTACGGACATGGTTTCACCTCATAAAAAATAGTTTTGCATCCACCTCTTGCTTCTCCCCAGACGGGAACCCGAAGGCACTGCCCGGCTGGTCCACAAAAGTGCGATATCTTGGTTATTGTAGCATATTCTTCTGGGCCGCGCAAGGCCCCAGTTCAATCTTCTTCCTCGTCCAGTTCCTCCATCAATTCGAGGAAGGTATCGAATACCTCCTCAAGGAGCACGGGGTTTTCCACGGGGACATAGGTATCCTCCCCATTATCATCTTTTTTTATCTGCATGATGAGCACTTCATCTTCGCCGATGCCCTCCACTTCCTCCATGGGCATGAGCGCAATGTAGCGTTTTTTTTCATGGTCAAAGGTCATCAGGTGATCAAACTGCACCTCATGGCCGTTCTCATCCACCAGCGTCACAACGTTAATCAGTTCCTCACTGCTGTTCATCTCTCTGCCTCCTTGCCGCCTGGTTGGCAATATAGTCCATGTACCCCTGTAAAATCACCACAGCCGCCACCTTGTCCACCACTTTTTTGCGCTTCTGGCGGCTCATATCCGCCTCAAGCAGCGCCCGGGTGGCGGCGGCGGTCGTCAAGCGCTCGTCGTAAAAGTCGATCTCTCCGCCAAATTGTTCAGCCACGATCTGTGCGAAATTCCGGGTCTTCTCGGCCTGAGGGCCATAGGTGCCGTTCATATTGCGGGGCAGTCCAAAGACCAGCTTCACCGGGGCATACTGTCTGGCGAGACTGCAAAGGTAACGGGCGTCCTCAACGTCGTCCCCCTTCCTGGTATAGGACTCCAGGCCGTTGGCCGTAATTCCCAGCAAATCGCTCACAGCGACGCCAATGCGCCGCTCCCCCACGTCAAATGCCATGATCCTCTCCTGCAGCATGCGTCGACCGCCTTTCCGAATTCTGTAAAACGTCCTGTGGCAAAAAACACCCCCTGCGGTCTCCCCGCAGAGGGCTCGCAAGCATCACTCGGCCGCTTTGCCGCCTTCATGGGACTTGATATAGAACCGGATGAATTCCTCAAGCAGCTCGTCGCGCTCCAACCGGCGGATCAGATACCGCGCGTTGTTGTGGCTGGTGATATAGGTGGGATCTCCGGAAATCAGATAGCCCACGATCTGGTTGATGGGGTCATAGCCCTTCTCCTTCATAGCCTGGTAAACCGTCATAATGATTTCTTCCGCCGTTTGGAGGTTGTCCTTCCCCAGTGTAAATTGCATAGTCTGTTCAAAATCGTTGCTCATGGGTTTTCCTCCGCACATTATTCGGGACTATTATATCCTAAACCTTACAGGATTTCAACGAAATCCGCGCGCCGCGCGGCAAAATGGCGCCGGCATCCTTACCAGCGCCACTTTGCCGCACAGCGACCGGCGAATTTACCTTAGCCCAACGGAATACATTTTTTTGCTTTTCGCATGATCTTCCTGCCATCCCTCATCATCGTCCCGGGATGCATCGCCTCCATTGCGGCGGCCATCATAGCCAGCCCCGCTACCGTTCCGGCCATCACGCCAAACGTAAAAGCGCCCTTCATCGTCATGTCCCTCCTTCGTTTTGGAATCAGTCGTAGTTTGCCACAAACCACACCATTTCACAAAAGGAAAGCGCATGAAAATTCTCCATATAATTGATTATTTGCCGGCAGAGGCGTTGATCTGCTCCTCGCTCTCCCCCCTGGCCAGGCGGGATTTGTAATCCTCAATGGCGGCCTTAATCGCCTCCTCTGCAAGGACGGAGCAGTGGATCTTGACGGGCGGCAGGCCCTCCAGGGCCTCCACAACGGCGGCGTTGGTGAGCTGGAGCGCCTCATCCAGGGTCTTGCCCTTGACCAGCTCCGTGGCCATGGAGGAGGTGGCAATTGCCGCTCCGCAGCCAAAGGTCTTGAACTTCACGTCCTCAATGACATTGTCCTTTACCTTGATATACATCCGCATGATATCGCCGCATTTGGCGTTGCCCACCTGGCCGATCCCGTTGGCGTCCTCGAGCTCGCCCACATTGCGGGGATGGGTGAAATGATCCATCACTTTTTCACTATACATGATATTTCCTCCTCTATTTCCACTGGGCCGTTATCCTTCATACAAGGGGGACATCTCCCGCAGGCGCTGCACAATTGCCGGAAGCTCCTGGAGCACATAGTCCACGTCCTCCTCCGTCGTACCGTCCCCCAGGGTCAGGCGCAGGGAGCCGTGAGCGATCTCGTGGGGGAGGCCAATGGCCAGCAGGACATGGGAGGGGTCCAGAGAGCCGGAGGTGCAGGCGCTGCCGCTGGAACCGGCAATCCCCATGAGGTCGAGGGAGAGCAGAAGGGATTCCCCTTCGATATAACGGAAGCACATATTAAAGTTGTTGGGGAGGCGGTTCACCGGGTCGCCGTTGAGGCGGCTTTCCGGAATGGATGCCAGGATTCCCGCAATCAGCTTGTCACGGAGGCGCGTAAGCCTCTCGGCGCTCTCTGCCAGATGGGCTGTTGCCAGCTCAATAGCCGCTCCCAGCCCCACGATGCCCGCCAGATTCTCTGTTCCCGCCCTGCGGCCCCGCTCCTGTGCGCCGCCATGAATGAGGGGGGGGACCCTGACGCCCTTGCGGATATAGAGCGCACCAATGCCTTTGGGACCATAGAACTTGTGTCCGGACAGGGAAAGGGCGTCGATATTCATCTTCTGCACGTCGATGGGCAGAGCGCCAACGGCCTGCACCGCATCCGTATGGAAGATCACGCCGTGCTTTCTCGCCACCGCGCCGATCTCCGCGATGGGTTCTACCGTGCCGATCTCGTTGTTGGCAAACATGATCGAGATGAGGATGGTGTTGTCCCTGATCGCCGCCTCCACCTGCTCCGCCGTGACCCTGCCGTACTCGTCCACCGGCAGATAGGTCACCTCTACGCCCTGCTTCTCCAGCCACTGGCAGGTGTGGAGCACCGCGTGATGTTCAATGTTGGTGGTGATGATATGGTTGCCCTTTTTGGCGTATGCTTCGGCAATGCCCCTCAAAATCATATTGTCCGACTCTGAGCCGCCCGCTGTAAAGCATATCTCCTGGGGCGACGCCGCTCCAATGGCCCCGGCCACCTGTTCCCTAGCCCTCTCGACCGCAGAGGCGGCCTCCCGGCCAAAGGAGTGCAGGCTGGAGGGATTGCCAAAAGTCTCCGTAAAATAGGGACGCATGGCCTCAAACACCTGGGGCTTGACATAAGTGGTAGCCGCGTGATCCATATAAACCTGTCTCAAAGGGTTGTCCTCCCAAACTATTTTGTATCTTTAGCGTTCTCTTCAATCATGTCCTGAAGGGTCATGGAGCTGAGAACGTCGTCAATGCTCTTCTGAATCTTCGCAAACACCGGATGGGAGGGGCAAAAACAGGCGTTGCCGCAGCCCTCGTCCCCCACGCAATCCGCAATGCTGGTCGAACCCTCCAGGGCGTTCAGGATTTCACCGATATTGATCTGGCTGGGCTCCCGGCTGAGGATGTATCCCCCCTGCGCGCCCCGGCTGCTTCTGACCAGCCCGGCCCTGCGCAGGGATGCAAAGAGCTGCTCCAGATAGGCGTCGGAAATCTCCTGCCGCCGGGCAATACTCCCAAGGGCAACGGGGCCATCCTGATGGACGGCCAGGTCGTACATTGCGCGCAACCCGTAGCGGCTCCTGGTGGATAGTTTCATTGAACTCCTCCAATCCCTAGTGTTTTGCTCCGAATTACAATGACAATGTAGCACAGCGTTCCTGCACTGTCAAGCCTTTTTCTAGCAATTTACTCGGAATTCTTTTGTCCATAAAAAAGGCGCAGGACTTAGCATGCGCCTTTTTCACGTTATTAATTTCCCGATTCGTTCTCCCGGGACTGGCCCTTGAAAACAAACAGCCGGTTCCCCAGAAAGTTGACGCCCAGGGAGAAGGGCAGCGAGATCACCTTGGCCCACAATCCCTCCAGCCCCCACAGTCCCCTGCAGGCGGCCAGAACGCCGATGGACACGCCCAGCGCCACCAGGTTGACGGCCACAAAGGCGAAAACCTTGCCCGCAGACGTATTCTTCTCCCGGAAGGTCCACAGGGAGTTGCACACATAGCTGTTGGCCATGCCGCAGAGATAGGAGATCACCTGGGCAGCCACATAGTAAAGCCCCACCGCCTCCAGCAGGGTGTAAACGCCCAGGTCAATGAGCGTATTGAGCAGGCCCACCGCGTTTAACTTGATGAATTTGATCAATTCTTCCCGCATGATGCGCACCCCCTTATCCAATCATAAAAGTCCAGGTCGGCAGTATCTGAAGTGCCCTGATATATCCAGAAGCCACAGGCGTGCCTGACAGCACCGGGTAATAGAGGGCGAACAATACCAGGGCCGCCCCCATGATTCCCCATTTCAGCCAGCGCCAGCCCGTGTATCGCGCCTCCAGCTTCTGAATCATATAGGTCAACGCCAGGATGATAAACGGCACGCTGGGGAAGTAGTGGTAGATGAAGGTTGCGCGGGAGATCAGCACCCAGGGCAAAAACTGCGCCCCAAAAGCAATGAGTAGAAACGCCGCGGAGTGGTCCTTTCTGAAAAAGCCAGCGATCCTGCCAAAGAGCAGGGAGAGAAGCCCCGCCAGCCCGCCGAGCCACACCACAGGGTTTCCGAAAGCCGCAATGCTGGCCGTGGTCCCCTCCTGCAGGCCCGTCCCCATATAATACCAGATGGGCCGGACGTCCAGCAGCCAGGTAAACCACTTGGACTCATAGGGATGGGTGCTCTGGAGGGTGCTGTGGTAGTTGAACATGAACTCCTGGACCCCCCAGACCCCCTGCATATCATAGGGCTTATCCCTGCAGAGGAAATAGGGCAGGTAGGAGAGCAGATAGATCGCCACAGGCACAAGGATGAAAGCGCCCACGCAGAACAGCAGGGTCCAGAGGG
>JAHZEH010000172.1:3247-5006 GCA_019421925.1 Clostridia bacterium | reverse complement strand
AAGCTTGAGCAGGTGGTTTTCAATATCGTCGACAACGCCATCAAATACACCGATGGCAAGGGCCGGGTGGACCTGCGCCTGTATGAGGAGGAGAAGGACGTCTGCATCGCCGTCTCTGACCAGGGCATCGGTATCTCCGAAAAGGATATCCCCCACATCTTTGACCGGTTCTATAAGGTGGATAAGGCCCGCTCCCGCGAGGTCGGGGGAACCGGATTGGGACTTGCCATCGTCGATAAGATAGTCAAGCTCCACGGCGGCAGGATTGACGTCCTGAGCGAATTGGGCAAGGGCACCACTTTTATCGTACATATCCCCAAATGGAACGGTTAATGAAGGAGCGAATATGCCAGGTGATTCCCGCAGGCTGATCCGCCTGATTGTCGTTTTTTCCGTCGCAGCCCTTGCCGTGCTGGCCCTGCTGATTGTAGTGGGCACGGTGGGCGGACAGGATACCATCTCTGAAAATCCCCCGTCCGACTCGGGGAATCCCGTGATTCCGCCGGCGGATTCCACCGTCAGCAGATCACGGGAGGTTCAGCTGTATTTCCGCTTCGGCTCGGAGGGCTATCTTGCCTGCGAGACGAGGCTGATTGAGGCGCGCGCCAGCGAGAGGCTGGAGGCGGCGGTTTTGCGCGAACTCATCAGAGGCCCCTCCTCCGAGCCTGCCGAGCTCACCCGTCTCATCCAGGCGCAGACCCAGATCGGGGAGATCTCGGAACAGGGGGACACTCTCTATGTCACATTAAGCGCCGACTTCCTGCGTTCAGCCGTCAACCAGCCGGAAGGCTGGGGGGAGGACGCGGCCCTGGTACGGGAGAACTTCCTTCAGCGCCGGCTGGCGGTCTATTCCGTGGTAAACACCCTGAGCAACCTGGGCACTTATTCCCATGTGCAGATCCTGGTGGACAGCGAGGGAGAGGGCGTCGGAGAACTGCTGCCCCGCCGCCAGTTCGGTTTTGTGGACGACGCTGCCAGCAAGGAGAAGCCCCTGCCCCCCCTGCCCTACGAGGACTCTGTGGTGCTGGATGCCGAAAATACAGTGGCCTGTGTGCTTCAGGCGCTGGTGGAGAAGAACTGGTCCAGCGCCTACGCTTTTGTGGCCGGCCAGAACGAGTCAGGGATCGTACGCCCCCTCTACGATACGGCCGCGGCCAACTTGCAGCGTTTTGAGATAGCGGTGCAGTCCTATGAAATTGTGGGCAGCGCCGTCTCCCACGACGGGCAAAGCTCGGTTGTGCGGGCCGACATTGAATACCGCAGGGCGGACGGGTCCACCGTAAAGCGGGAGAGCTATCCGGTCCGGCTGCTGCTGCACGGCGAAATTTGGAAACTGGACTATGAGAGATTGCTTTCGCTGCTCTCTTTGAGCAATTGACGCGTCCTGACTGGGCGCTTTACCGACTGAAGGAGTTTATGGAATGAACAAAAGACGGCTCTGTCTGCTGCTGGCTCTCGCGCTTTGCGCCTGTGCCCTGGCAGGCTGCGCACAGAGAGAGGAGGCGCCCGCCCGCCCGGCCTATGAGCCGGAGGAGGATTGGGGGACGCTTCCCTCCGGCAGAAAGGTGACGGCCCCTCTCAACTTCCTCAGCCTGGACGGCAAACGCCTGGCCGTGGAGATGCGGGAGGTTACGGTGGAGTCCGGACATATGGTTGCGGAAGCTGTATTGCAGGCTTTTTTGGACGGGCCTGAGAGCGAGGACCTGAAGAAGATCCTGCGCAACATTGAGCTGGTCTCCGTGGAGGTCTCCGGCCGGGT
>JAHZEH010000172.1:0-3237 GCA_019421925.1 Clostridia bacterium | reverse complement strand
GTCGCCAACGTGGAGCTGAGTACCCAATTCGCGGGTTACGACGCGGGCGAGATGCTCACGGCCCGGGCCGCCCTGGCCAATACTCTGTGCGACCTGCTCGACATCGACTACGTAAATGTCTATGTCGACGGCAAGGACCCCGGCTACGAGGGCAAGCCCCTGGGCGCGATCAAAAAGGTGGATGTGAATTTGAGCCTCTATCTCGACCAGATCCGCCAGGAGATGAACCAGATCGACACGGACGACAGCTATACTGAACAGCGCGTCATCACCCTGTACCTTCCCGACCCGAGCGGCAAGTACCTCACTGCCACGGCAAAGGAAGCGCAGATCCGCCTGCGCCAGATGGACGACGGCTATGACCGGGACTATATCAGCACGGTGCTCTATGAGCTCTTTCAGAGCGCGCCCGAGCGGTTTGTCGGCCCGACCATCTCGGGGGCGCCCATGGCGGTGCTCGACGGGGCGGGGGGAAAGATCATCGCCCTGGCCCTGACTGAGGAGCCGGAGAATCCCTATCTGGCCTATGGAGCCATTGTGACCTCCCTGATGGGCTTTGTGCCCGAGTGCAACGGCGTGCGCGTCAGCCTCTACAATGGGCAGGAGACAGTTCTGGTGCAAAGCGCCGGCGGGGTGGAGTTTGAAAACGGGCTCATGCGCCGTTCTGATTTTTCCGGGCTGATCGGCAACAATATCCGCCTGTGCCTGCCCAGGCCGGAGGGGAGCGACCTTGTGACTGTGAGCCGGACGGTGCCCCAGGATGAGGCTGAGAACCCGGTGCGCATCCTGCGGGAGCTGATGAAAGCGGAGCCCGAGGAGGGCTTGGTCAACCCCTTCCCGGAAGGGACGGAGGAGACGGAGCTGCTGGATGCCAAGCTGTGCGGGAGGACCGCTGTCCTTGATTTCTCAGCCTCCTTCGCCGGGCGGTGTGCGTCCATGACGGCGGCGGAGCAATATGCTCTGGTATATGCTATCGTCAACACTATGACGGAGATCCATGGTATTTCCCGGGTACAATTCCTGCGGGAGGGGGAGTCCTTCGGCCCGCTGGGGCAGTTGGATTTGTCCGGCCCCATTTTGCGCAATCCCGGGCTGAACGCCCCGTCCAATTGAGGGAGGGATCAGCCCTGGAGTTCATGCGCGCAGCTGTACAGTTTGGAGGAGACAGATGAAGCTTTCCAAGAAGAAGATCATCCTCATTGCCGTACTGGCCGTTTTGGCGGTACTGGCGGTGTTCGTCTATAATTTTATCGCTGACATCAACGACCCCCTGCGTGCCTTTGCAGGTTCCCTCAATCAGCCGGATCCCACGGGCATACCGGAGGACGTGATTGCATCCACTCCCACGCCCATACCCCAGCCGGGCGAGACGCCTGCGCCGTCCACTCCCACGCCTACCATCGACCCAATGGAGGCCCTGGCACAGCAGGCGGACGCGGAATACATGAAAAACGTCATCAATATCCTGGTCCTCGGTATGGACAAAAGCGCGGAGCGGGAGAACTGGGGAACCTTCCGGACAGATACCATGATTCTGCTCTCGCTGAATTTCGACAAAAACACCATTCATATGATCTCCATCCCCCGGGACAGCTATGTCAGCATCCACGGCAAAACGGAGCGCGGCAAGATCAACAGCGCCTTTTCTGCGGGCGGCGGTGCGGATAAGAGGGGATATGAGTATGCCATCAAGACGGTCTCCAACCTCTTTGGCGGCGTCAAAATCCATCACTATGTGGGTTTTGATATGAACGTGGTCAAGGAGGTGGTCAACGCCATGGGAGGCGTGGACTACGACGTTGATATTGAGGTGAGCATGAATGGGCGCAAGCTCCATCCCGGGCAGCAGCATCTGGACGGGCAGGCTGTTTTGGACTACTGCCGCCAGCGCAAGGGCTCAAGCGACATCGCCCGCGTGGACCGGCAGCAGCGGATGCTTCTGGCCATCTTCAAGCAGCTCAAGAGCACCAGCCAGATTGCCAATATCCCCTCCATCTACCAGGCAGTGCAGAGCAACATCGACACGGACCTGAATTTTACGCAGATCTGTTCCCTGGCCCTGTTTGCCGACAGGGTTGGGTTCGACGATATCCAGCGGCATACGCTGGAGGGGAATTTCCTCAACATGAATAACATCAGCTACTGGGGGATATCCCAGTCCAAAAAGCAGAAGCTGGTCAAGGAGGTTTTTGGTTTTACCTGCCCCATTGTCCAGGAGGAGGATGTGGGCTATATCAAACAGGAGCTTCAGGAGAGGCAGGAGCGGATCGACGCCCTTGTCAAGACTGCCCGGACCTATGAGGAGAGGGCTAAGGAATTCCTGGCGGGCGAACTGGCGGCCTCTCTGAGCCAGAGCGAGCGGACTGCCCTGGAGAAGTCGCTGGAGGCTTTGGACGGCGAGCTGGCCTCGGCGGACGACGAGACCCTGCTCCAGGAGACGATTGACGCAATGGCCGGCGCCTTTGCGCCCTATATCGATGTGAAAAGCGGATCGTCCGCCGGGAGTACGGAGGAGATTCCGGAGGAGGAACCCGCCCCCGATGAGGATGAGGAGATGATCCCCGACGACGAAGAGATCATTCCTGAGGATGAAACGGATCTGATTCCGGAAGAGATTCCCTCAGAGGATGAGATCGTCATCGGTTGATTTTAAATATACGTCAGATCAAGTGAATTGCAGGGAAGGTGAAAATTTGGTAGAGATCAAGGAAATGGTTACGCGCAGGGAGATCAAGGAGTTCGTCAAATTTCCGGAGAAGCTCTACAGGGACGAACCCAATTGGGTGCCTGAGATCTTTATGGATGAGATGAACAACCTGGACAGGAAAAAGAATCCTGCGTTCGACTATTGCGAGGCCAAATATTTTATGGCCTACCGCGACGGGGAGAGCGTCGGCAGAATTGCCGCCATCCTCAGCCACAAAGCGAACGAGACCTGGAAACAAAACCGTATGCGCTTCTCACGGGTGGATTTTATCGACGACGACGAGGTGGTTGACGCGCTTTTTAACGCGGTGGAATCCTGGGCACGAGAGAAGGGATGCGACGAGGTACATGGGCCCATCGGCTTTTGCGATTTGGACAAAGAGGGCATGCTGGTGGAGGGCTACGATCATCCGAGCATGTTCATTACGCTGTATCATTTTCCGTATTACTTAAAGCAGCTGACCCGCTGCGGCTACGCAAAAGATGTGGACTGGGTGGAATACCGCGTATTTGTTCCCAAGGAACTCGATC
>JAHZEH010000017.1:7896-16850 GCA_019421925.1 Clostridia bacterium | reverse complement strand
AGAGCAGGCTGGGCCTTAAGGAGGCCAAGGTCTATGCTGACGCCCACAGCAGCGCCTACGGTGCGGAGGTCATCCGCTATGTGGAGGAGTGCGTGCCGGAGGGGGGCAAGGTGGGCGTGACCTATGGCGCGACGCTGGCCCAGGTCTGCAATGTCTCCATGCCGCCCGTTCAATTGGGCGTGGACGTGCTCCAGCTCAACGGAGGCGTCAATTTCAATGACTTCTCGCTCAAGCCCGACCAGATCACCAACAAAATCGCCTATTATCTGGGCGGAAGGGCATACAGCCTGTTCATGCCCGCCCTGGTGCGCGACCCCGCTCTGCGGGAGATGCTCACCAACGAGCCCCAGACCGCCCAGATGCTGGAGATGTTCAACAATGTGGACGCTGCTCTCATCAGCATCGGCATGGTGGACCAATCCTGCGTGACACGGGGCGGCTATCTGAGCCAGGAGGAGCTGGACGGTCTCCAGGAGAAGGGGGCTGTGGGCGATGTGTGCGTCAGGTTCTACGACATCCACGGCAATATCGTGGACAAGGAGTTCGAACAGTACACCACAGGCATCACCACCGAGCAGCTTAAGAAGATCCCTGTGCGCATCGGCGTGGCCTATGGGGAGAAGAAGGTTGTCCCCATCCTGGGGGCGCTGCGGGCCGGCTTCATCAATGTGCTCTTCACCGACGTGGCCACCGCCCGCCTCCTGATGGAGGAGGCGGAGAAGGAGGAGGCGTAGCGCAAGGGAAAATCCCTTAGAGCTGCGTGTATCCATAGGGGATTATGATACCCTGCCATAGGGCAGTTTTGGCCCCCGGCCCCCAGGCCGGGGGATTTTTTTATCCATTTGCAGTTTTATTCTGGCAACATGGACAATTGATTGCCTTTTTTAATCTCTATTTCCACTTTTTACCAAAAAGATTGACACCCGCTCTCCCCTTCGATACACTGATATAATAAAATTATCGCTCTGAAACCAGAGGAGAGGAGAGGAGGACGTTTCTATGAGCGCAAAGGATTCCCGGCTTGCCCTGCTGATGGACGCGTTTGGCGTCTCCGGGCGTAAACTGGCCACAGCCCTGCACGTGGATTACTCTCTGGTCAGCAAGTGGCGCACCAACAAACGCCCCCTCTCGCCCGGCTCCGCCCATACCAGATGCATCGCCCGTTTCTTCTGGCAGTACGAGCGGGAGAATAACCTCTCTGTGCTGCAAAATCTGCTCCTGACCTGGGACAACAAGTTTGACCCCGGGGATGAGGAGGGAAGCATCCTCTCCCTGAGCCGCTGGCTGGTGGAGGAACCCCTGGCCGACCAGTTTGGGCGGGGCTTTGCGCTGGCCGGACAGGGCGGGGGCAATTTTACAACCGTCAACCACTTGATCTACGAGGGCAACGAAGGCCGCCGCCAGGCCTGCCTGCACCTGCTGAATACCCTGCTCCTGCTGCCGCCCGGACAGAGACTCCTCTGGTTCAGCCAGGAGGACAGCGGCTGGCTGCTGGAGGATCATGCGTATTTTGTGACCTGGCGGGGCAAAATGCTGCAGGTGCTGGAGGCCGGACACTCCCTGTATATCCATCTGTGGGTGTCGGAGTGTCAGGCTGCGATGGCCTCCATGCTGCGAAGGTGGATTCCTGTCAGCCTGTCGGGCAATGTGGAGTTCTCCTATGAGGTGCGTCCGACCGGCGAGGCGGGCCTGTACAGCATCGTACTGTTGGAGGGGTACGCGGGAATCTTCAGCATGATTCCTGCTCAGGACGCCGACCGATTTACCACGATCTTCACCGATTCCATCACGCTCAAGGCCATGACCCACCGGTTCCACTCCGCTGTCGACAACAGCCGCCATCTTTTTACGGCCTATACCGCTCTGGAGGTTGCCACAGTCATGGAGCGGGTCCGCCGCCTCTCCCAGCCCTCCAAACGCTCATACTTCTATGCTTCTCTGCCCATCGGCACAGTGGACATACTGCTCCGGCATGGGATGATCGATCGGCCTATGCTGCTTCAGATGGAGGAAGGCGGTTTTCTGGCCGGCCCCAGGTTTGGACAGGGGCCCCCGGATTCCTCGGCCATCCGGGAGATGGCCTGTCTGCCCCAGGTGGAAAACGCCCTGCTTCAACGGGAGGTGTTTTTTCCCACTCTCTCGGTCATGACCGGGAGAAAGGTTTTCCTGACGGCGGAGCAGTACCGTGCGTATCTGTATGAAATCGCCCAGAGGCTCCGCGAGTCGCCCTATTGGGAGTTCGGGCTGCTCCCGCGCGAGCTCATGGACGCGCCCAGAGCGGGTATCTGGACCAATGCTGAAAGCGTGGCCGCTCTGTGGCTCACCCATCCCGACTGCCGTATCCTGACGATGCAGGATCCGGTCATGATCAGCGCGCTGGTCAGCGGGCTGGACAGCGATTGGAACTCCATTCCCCGTCCGCTGCGGGAGAGGGGGAGCGTCATTGCCCTGCTGGAAAAGATGAGCAGGACGGCTTTGCCTAAATAGCCCTCTGCTGCGCCGAACCGGGAGCGGGGAGCTCTTCCTGCAATCAAATCTGAAAGGTTTTTAAGGCAATTTCTTGAACAGCGCCCTGCTGAACAGCTTGAAATCCCGGCGCGAAGGAGGGAAGGGGCGGCGGGGCAAAACCCACGAACCTATCCGCCTCCAGGGCATGCGTTATCTGCCCTTGCTCCAAGATAATTGTCCGGCAGTTCTGCCGGGGGTTTGAGAGGCGGCGCAGCTTGTCGGCTGCGCCGCCTCTCATTTTTATGATTGACCAGCCGGTCTGTTTTGCATATAATAGACTAAACAGTCTATTATATGGAGGCGGATCATGAAAAGGGAGGAAAGAACAGAACTGACCAGGCAAAAAATACTGGCGGCGGCGATCAGAGAATTCGGGACGCGGGGATATGCGGGGGCGTCGCTGAACAGTATTTGCGAGTCGGGGATTCCCAAGGGTTTGCTTTATCACAATTATAAAAACAAGGATGCTGTGTATCTTGCCTGTGTCGGGCAGTGCTTCAGGAATTTGACGGAGCATCTGAGGGCGGCCGGGGTTGGAAGCGACCTGGAGAAATACATGCTGGCGCGGATGGAGTTTTTCCGGGAGCATGATCTGGAGGCGCACATCTTTTTTGACGCCGTGTTGCAGCCGCCGGAGGCTCTGCGGGGGGACATCCTGGCCTTGCGGGGGGAATTTGACGCGCTGAGCAGGGAGCTCTTCCAGCAGACGATTCATTGCGTCACCCTGCGCCCAGGCATCACCGAGGAGGACGCCATGGCGTATTTTGCAATCGTGCAGGATATGTTCAACAGCTATTTCAGCAGCCCGGCCTGCGGCAGCCTCCCCCTCTCGGAAAAAATGAGCATTCACGAGGCCAATCTGCCCAAGCTGTTTGACTTTATGCTCTATGGCGTTGCCGAAAGGAGGGACAGTTGATGGCCCTTTTGATATTGCGTTGGATTGGCGCAGCATTCCTGGCCTTCTGCATCGGGAAATTGGTGTCCAAGCTGAAATTGCCTTCCATTCTCGGCTGGCTGGTTGCAGGGATGATCCTCGGGCCTCATGCGCTGAACCTGATGCCGGATGCGCTGATGGACGCCGGGTGGTATCAGTCGGTTATCCATGTTCTGGAATGTGCGGTGGGCCTGATGATCGGCACGGAGCTCGTTTGGAGCCGTATCAAAAAATATGGGAAAGCGCTGATTATCACGACGCTCACCCAGTCTCTCGGCACTTTTATTCTGGTCTCTGCCGTTTTTGTCGTTGTGTTCGCGCTTTCTGATATCCCGCTGTATCTGGCATTCCTCTTGGGCGGGATTGCGCTGGCCACCGCGCCCGCCCCGGCGCTCTCCATTGTGCGGGAGTTCAGGACAAGCGGTCCGGTTACAAAGACATTGATCCCCATGGCGGCGCTGGATGATATGGTCGGTGTGGCCGTGTTTTTTACAACGGTTGCAATTGCTACCAGGCATGTCTCAGGGGGCGGGATGCCGCTGTACATGATTCCCGTTATGATTTTGCTGCCGCTGCTCATTGGGGTTGTCACGGGAATCCCTGCCGGCATACTGTTGAAAAAGTGCCGGACAAAGAGGGCGGACCTGACCGTTCTGTGCGGAATGATTCTTTTGACCGCGGCCCTGGGATTTGCCTGCAACACCTGTTTGATGCCCTCTCCCGTGCTCAACTTCATGCTGATGGGAATGGCTTTTTCCGCGGTCTTTTCCAACATGGTGCCGGAGGAGCGGCTGGAACGGATCGTGGAGAATTTCAGCCCTCTGCTTGGCGTTTCGATGATCGTGGTAATCCTGAATCTGGGCGCACCGCTGGATTATCATGCGATTCTCGGGGCCGGACTCTACACCTGTATCTACATTGCCGCCCGCGCCGCCGGGAAGTACTTCGGCGCCCGCTTGGGGGCAAAGGCGACCAGGATGCCGGACACCGTACAGAAATACCTTGGTTTCACCCTCCTGCCGCACTCAGGCGTGTCACTGGTATTCACAGGGATCGCGGTTTCCATGCTGGCCGGACCCGCGCCGGAATGCGCAGCCATTATACAGGGCACGATTGCGGCTGCTGCTGTAATCAATGAGATGATCGCTGTGATCGTGGCAAAGAAGGGCTTTGAGTGGGCCGGCGAGCTCGATACGCAGAGGCAGGTACAGGTGGAATGAGATGACAGAAAAACCGGGGCGGCTGCGGCCGCCCCGGTTTTGTGTTTTATGCAGTTTAGGGCCTCTGTGCCTCGAACACCACGTCCCCTTTGTATACGGTCTGGAGCACGCGGATGTCCTTGATGGAGCGGGGATTGACTGCCATGGGGTCGTCTGAGAGCACCACCACATCCCCCTGCTTGCCGGGAACCAGGCTGCCCTTGCGGTCTGCGCAGAAGGCGCACCTGGCCGCATCGATGGTATACATGCGCACCGCCTCATAGGGAGTCACGGCGTTCTCCGGGTAGGGCTGATTGACTGCCGCGTGGATGCCCATGAGGGAATCCATGGGCGTCACGTCGCTGTCCGAGCCGCCGCCCAACACAATCCCCGCGTCCAGGAAGCGGCGCAGGGGATAGCCGCCCCGCTCCCGCTCGTCCCCCAGACGGTGGTTGTAAACGGTGCCCGGGCCGCCCCGCAGATAGGTGAAGGCGGGCTGGGTGGAGATGACCACGCCGATTTCTGCAGCCCGGACGATGTCCGCCTGGGTGGGGAAGCCGAAGTGCTCCAGGCGCAGCTTGTGGCTCCGCCTCTTCTCGGGGTACTGGGCCAGTGCGGCTTCCATCGCGTCCAGGGCCTGAGTCATGGCCAGTTCGCCGATGCAGTGGAAGGAGATGGCCAGGTCGTTTTTCAGGGCCTCCCCGACGATGCGCCGGACCTCGTCCGCGGGAAGGTTGAGGTAACCGCAGGTATCCGCGTCGCTATAGGGCTGGGAGAAGGCGGCGGTGCGGGAGCCGATGGAGCCATCCAGCAGGATGTCGCCTCCCCAGCAGGGCAGGCCCAGCTCCCGGACCTTTTCCAGATCATGGGTGCACCAATAGATATCCATATCCAGGGGCAGGGAGGGGATTACGTCCAGAATGATGGGGATGTCCTCATCCCCGCTGTCCAGCCCCTCCATTGCGTTGATGGTGGTAATGCCCCGGGAGAGGGCCAGCTTGGCGGTATAGCGCCCAGCGTCCTGGCGCTGGGCTACCGTCCAGGAGGAGAAGAAACGGCTCTGGGCCAGGCGGTTGCCGTCATCCTGGAGTCTGCCGGTGGGCTGGCCGCTTTCGTCCAGGCGCACGCCGGTCGTATCCAGGGGGATGACCAGCGCCTCGAAGGCGGCCCGGTTGACCAAGGTGTAGTGCTTGCCCCGGTCGGAGATAAAGACCGGACGGGAGATGACGTCCAGCTCGCTCATGAGAGGGGGGCGGCCTTCAGCCAGGCGGGACTCGTCCAAACGCTTGGCGAAAATCCAGCGGCCCGCCTCCCAGGTCTTGTCAGCCTCCTCAAGCAGCTTCACAACCTCCGAAACGTCCTTGCAGTCATACAGGTCGATGCCCAGGGCGTTTTCGCCAGTGGTCAGGACATGGACATGGCAGTCGAAAAAGGCGGGCAGAATGGTTGCGCCGCCCGCATCCCGGGGTACGATCCCTTTTTGAGCGCACAGAGCAGCGATCTCCCCGTCGCCGCCCAAGGCGGAGACAAGGCCGTTTTCAATGAGGAGGGCGGAGTATCTTGCGCTCCCTTCCATGGGGATGACGTTGGCGTTAACGTATGCGAGAGAGTGATTCATAATAAGGCTCCTTTGATGGATTCGATGAACTCAGTGTAACCCCTGAATAGTGCCTTTTTCAAGGTGTTTTGAGAATTTTAGACGCGAAAAGAAAAGAATTCGTAGAAATATTTTGCAAATATACAGAAATCGCTTGATTTGCGGTAAAATACGTAACAAGATACTATATATGGTTTGTTTTGTCTGGAAGCAGGGCAGGGCCCTCCACAGGACAAATCTGACTGGAGAAAAACGAAGGAGAGCGAACCATGAGCAAGTATATTCTCGGCATTGACCAGGGAACTACCGGCAGCAAGGCTATCGTTTTTGACGAGGGAGCCAACATCATCTCCACCGCATACAGCGAGTTTACCCAGTATTTCCCCCAGCCCGGCTGGGTGGAGCACGACGCCCAGGAGATCTACGACGTGACCATGCGCGTGGTCAAGGAGTGCCTGGATAACAAGGGAATCGCCCCCGGCGACATCGCTGGCATCGGCATCACCAACCAGCGCGAGACCACAGTATTCTGGAATAAAAACACAGGCAAGGTTCTTTGCCCCTCCATCGTCTGGCAGGACACCCGCACAGCCAAGCGCTGCGACGAACTCATCGCCAAGGACGGGCCGGGCATCATGGCCCGCACCGGTATGATTATTGTCACCAACAACGCCGGCCCCAAGATTGAGTGGGTCATGCAGAACAACGAGGAGGTCCGCAGGGGCATTGAGGCGGGCGACGTCTGTTTCGGCACGATCGACTCCTGGATGATCTGGAAGATGTCGGGCGGCGCGGCCCATGTCACGGATTACTCCAACGCGGGCTGCACCATGATGCTCAACCAGATCACCCTGGACTACGACGAGGAGATGCTCAAGGAGCTGGGCATTCCCCGGAGCATCCTGCCTGAGCTGCGCTCCTCCAGTGAGATTTACGCCTACACCGACCCCAAGGAGTTCTTCGGGGCTTCCGTGCCGATCGCGGGCATCGCGGGAGACCAGCAGGCTGCGGCTTTCGGCCAGGGATGCCTGTTCGAGGGTATGGCTAAAAACACCTATGGCACGGGCTCTTTCATGATCCTCAACACCGGCAAGAACTACAAAGGCGCCCACGGCGGCACCTTCTCCGACGTGCTCTGCGGGCCCAAGGGCGATTTGCAGTACGGCCTTGAGGGTATGGCTAATGTGTCCGGCGCGGCCATCCAGTGGCTGCGCGACGGCCTGGGCATCATCTCCGAGGCCTCCGAGTGCGAGAAGTTTGCAAACACTGTGGAGGACAACGGCGGCGTGTATCTGGTGCCCGCCTTCACCGGCCTGGGTTCCCCCTATAACGACCCCTACGCCACGGGCACCATTATCGGCATTACCCGCGGCACCACCAAGGCGCACATCTGCCGGGCCGCTCTGGAGTGCATGGCCTACCAGGTGGCCGAGGCCTTCCACGACATGGAGGAGCTCTCCGGCACCAAGATCAACGCTCTGAGGGCAGACGGCGGCGGGGCCAAGAGCGATTTCCTGTGCCAGTTCCAGGCGGACATCCTGGGCGTGCCCGTGGAGCGTCCCGTTATCACTGAGACCACCTGCCTGGGCGCGGCCTACCTGGCCGGTCTGGCTGTGGGCTATTACAAATCCGTGCAGGAAGTGGCCGACAACTGGCAGGTCGAGAAGCGGTTCGATCCCCGCCTGAGCGCGGAGGAGAGGGCGGAGCTCATGGACGGCTGGAAGAGGGCCGTGCAGCGGGCCGGAAAGTGGCACAAAGCGTAAATCAAGCCTTTGGGCAACAAAAAGAGACGTGGGATTTTCCACGTCTCTTTTTGCGTTGGTTTGTCAACCTCTCTCCTGCATCCACCGCAGCAGACGCCGCTTCGCCTCCTTTGGGGAGGAGAAGGATTGCTTGCTGCCCGTGAGATAGAGAAAAGCCTCCTCCCATTCCGCGTCCGGGAAGAGGGAGGCCTCGATCGTGGGCAGGGCTTGCGCAATAGCGGGGCGTTTTTCTGACAGACGCAGATCGGAGAGAAAGAGGCAACCGGTTTCTTCGCTCAGGACTTCCAAAAGAGGCCGCTGATTGTTTTTAGATTCCCTGTTGTCGTGCATGTTGTTCCTCTGAATCCTTGCGCCACACGATTAAGCAGACTTTTTCGTGCAGTTCCGCTGTGAATTTTATTCCGCACATTCCGCATGATTTTGATATAAAAGTGCATAAAATCACCGCGAATTGTGTTGCTCCGCTTCTGGAGTCATTATATGACAAAAGTACGAAAAAGTCTACGTTTTGCGGCAAGTTACGCCAGAAAAAAGGCCTGCCGGCCTTTTTCCTCTGGCGTAACTTGCCGTTTTTATTCAGGGGTCTCCCTGGTCAGACGGCGCAAAAACCCCTTGATGAGATGTCCCCTCTCCATCGCTGCGGTGAGCAGAACCTGCAGGATTGTGCTGAGGATGGCCAGAGCCAGGAAGAGCAGCAGGGCGCCGTCCACCAGCAGGCCAATGCCAATGAGGTCGCGGAAGAGGAAGGAGATTACAAAATAGGAGACCCCCATGGCGATACACAGCCCGCCCCGCAGGAGATTGAAGGGACGGCAGATGCGCTCGAGCAGCACAAACCAGGCGAAGCCCGTCAGATAGAAGTGCAGCGTGGTCACAGCCAGCTCGCTCAGCCCCAGCAGGGGAGCGAACAGGTGGACGAGTACAACGTTGAGCACAATCGCCACCGCACAGGG
>JAHZEH010000017.1:0-7886 GCA_019421925.1 Clostridia bacterium | reverse complement strand
AATGCCCGAGAGGAAACTGCCCTTGATGCGCTCCCTGCTCGGCTCAAAGGCCAGGAAGAAGGAGGGGATGGCCTCCATCGTCATGTTGGCCAGCGTGAGCTGGATGGGGGTGAAGGGATAGGGGATACCGCCCAACAGCGTTACGAAGGGGAGAAGCAGGGAGAAAATGGTCTTGACCAGGTACAGGGAGGCGGTTCGGCCGATGTTGTTGACCACACGCCGGCCCTCCATCACCACGCTGGGCAGGGCGGAAAAATTGGAATCCAGCAGCACCAGCTGGGAGACCTGGCGGGCGGCATCCGAGCCCTCCGCCATGGCGATGCTGCAGTCCGCATCCTTGAGGGCGAGCACGTCGTTGACGCCGTCCCCCGTCATTGCGACGGTGTGGCCCTGGGCCTTGAGAGCGCGGATGAGCTGCCGCTTCTGGGTGGGCGTCACCCGGCCGAAGACGGTGTACTTCCCGGCAGCCTCGATGAGCTCCTCCTCTGTTTTGAGGGTGGAGGCGTCCACGCACTGACCGGCATTTCTGACGCCGGCCTGGGCGGCGACACTGGATACGGTTGCGGGGTGATCCCCTGAGATAATCTTGACGGTCACGTCCTGGGCTGCGAAGAAATCCAGCGTCTCCCTGGCATCCGTGCGGATAAGGTCGCGCAGGAAAAGCACGGCGGCGGGCAAGAGGGAGGCGGGCAGCTCGCCCTGAACGGTCTCTTTTGAGGCGCAGACCAGAAGCACCCGGTTTCCCTCTGCCTCCGCCTGAGCCACTTCAGGGGGGAGGCGGAAATCCCGACCCCGCAGCAGCACGTCCGGAGCCCCCACAATGACCGTGCCCTTGCCCTCAAAGGTGACGGAGCTCCATTTGCGGGCGGAGGAGAAGGGCGTTTTGCATTGAGGGGACAGCCCCTCTTCCGGTTCGGTGAAGTGGGCGGCGAGGGCCTGGAAGGTGGCGTTGTTGTCGTCCAACGCCTGGATAAAGGAGCCTAGGCAGGGGGAGAGCGGGGCGGGCAGGACAGATTCGTCCAGGGGAACGATCTTATTGACCGTCATCCTTCCCTGGGTGAGGGTGCCCGTCTTGTCCAGGCAGAGAACATCCACCCGCGAAAGGGTCTCAATGCAGAAGAGCTCCTGCACCAGCGTCTGTTTGCGGGCCAGACGGATGACCCCCAGCACCAGCGAGGCGGTGGTCAGCAGCACCAGCCCCTTGGGCATCATGCCCAGAATGGCGGCGGCGGTGGAGGAGACGGAGTCCGCGATCCCCGAATCCAGGATAAAGTGGGCGTGCAGGAAGAGCAGGGCGCCCACGGGCAGCACGAAGATGCTGGTAAACTTGACGATTTTATTGAGGGAGTCGAGGAGAATGGAGCGGTGTTTTTTGTAGGTTTTGGCGTCGGCGGCCAGGCGGGAGGCGTAGTTATCCGCCCCCACATGCTCCACTCTGGCCCGGCACCGGCCAGAGACCACAAAGCTGCCCGAGAGCAGGGCGTCGCCCGCCCGTTTGGCAATGGGTTCGGACTCGCCCGTGAGCAGGGCCTCGTTGGCCTCAATCTCCCCGTCGAGCACGATAGAGTCGGCGCAGATCTGCCGTCCCGCGGTGAGCACGGTCACGTCGTCGAGCACCATCTCCTCGACGGCGACCTCCTTTTCCGCGCCGCCGCGCACGACCGTGGTGCGGGGCAGGGAGATGACGGACAGCTTCTCCACCATATGCTTGGAGCGCAGCTCCTGGATGATGCTGATGAAGCTGTTGGCGATCACAATGCCAAGGAACAGGATGTTCTCATAGGCTCCCACCAGCAGGAGGCAGGCGGCCACCGCGAAGTTGAAGGCGTTGAAGAGGGTAAAGATGTTGTCCCGCAAGATCTGCCAAACCGTCTTGGTGATGGGTTTGGGCTGGGTGTTGCACAGGCCCTCCCGTTTGCGCTGCTCCACCTGAGCGGCGGAGAGTCCGGAACCGGGGGCGGGGTCGAAGCGTTCGACATCCGCCGGTGAGTGGGTTGATTTGGCGCGGGCTTGCTTTTTCACTGGGAATCCTCTCTCCGTTTCATGACGATTGTTCCGCGGAGTCTGGGGCGTGGTGCGGAACACATCTAGTATACAGGATTCCATGTGGAAAAGAAGCAATTTTTTCTTAAAATTAACTGTAGATTTACCTTTTTCCCGATTTGTGTACAGAGGGCTCCCAGGGTTACCGGCAGAGCAGAGCGGGGGTGAGAAGTGCGTCAAGCTGCTCGGGGGGCAGCAGGCCCTGGGCGAGTACAGCCTCCCGGATGGTGGAGCCGGTGCGCAGGGCGTATTTGGCCACTTCGGCCGAGCGCCTGTATCCCAGGGCCGGGCACAAAGCTGTGGCAAGCCCGGCGGAGCGATCCACCTGAGCCCGGCAGTGGCGGGGGTTTGCCGTGATGCCGCGGATGCAGCGGTCGGTCAGGATGGAGATGGCGGCGCGCAGGGAGTCCAGGGAGTCGAACAGCCGGTCAAAGAGCACGGGTTCAAAAGCGTTGAGCTCCAACTGCCCCGCCCCGGCGGCCTGCATGATGGTCAGGTCGTTGCCCATGACGGCAAAGGCCACCTGATTGACCGCCTCGGGAATGACCGGGTTGATCTTGCCCGGCATGATGGAGGAGCCGTTCTGACAGGGCGGCAGGTTGATCTCCCCCAGCCCGGCGGTGGGGCCGCTGGAGAGCAGGCGCAGGTCATTACACATCTTGGAAAGATCCAGCGCGCAGGTTTTGAGAGCCCCTGAGAGGGCAACAAAACAGTCCAGGTTCTGGGTGGTGTCGATGAGGTTGTCCGCTTTGCGCAGGGGGAGGCCGGTGAGCTTGGCCAGTATGGGCACAACACCTTGGCGGTAGCCTTCGGTGGTGTTGATGCAGGTTCCGATGGCTGTGCCTGAGAGGTTAACCGGCCAGAGACCGGCGCGTGCCCGCTGCAGGCGGCCTGTGTCCCGGCCCAGCATGGAGGCGCAGGCCCGGAAGGACTGGCCCAGGCGCATGGGTACCGCGTCCTGGAGCTGGGTCCTCCCCATTTTGAGTACGCCCGCAAACTCCTGAGACTTTTTGCCCAGCTCTGCCCGCAGACGGCCCAGTTCATGGAGCAGGGGGGCGAGAAGGTCCAGGGCGGTGATCCTGCCGGCGGTGGGGATGACGTCGTTGGTGGACTGGGCCATATTCACGTCGTCGTTGGGGTGGATGAGGGAGTAGTCCCCTTTGGTGCCCCCGAGCAGTTCGATGGCCCGGTTGGCGATGACCTCGTTGGCGTTCATATTGGCCGAGGTGCCCGCCCCGCCCTGGATGGCATCTACCACGAAAGCGCCGCGCAGGCCTCCGGCGAGGATCTCGTCGCAGGCCGCCAGAATGGCGGAAGCCTTGTGAGCGGGCAGGGAACCGGCGGCCAGATTGGCGGCGCAGGCCGCTTTCTTAACCTGGACGAGGCTATGGATGAAGCGGGGGTGCAGGGGCCTGCCGGTGATGGGGAAATTTTGCCGGGCCCGCTCCGTCTGTACGCCGTAATAGGCGTGTGCGTCGATTTTCAGGGTTCCGATGGAATCGCTCTCCATTCTGGTGCTCATTGTGATGGCCTCCTTATTTGGCTGTCTCTCCACTGATTGATTCATGCAATGGATGAAGGGTAGCACAGGCCGGCGCCCGGCGTAAAGATGGAGAGGCAAGTTCCGAAATAAATGGCAAAATTGGCCGGAGGATATTTGGAATCAGAGTTGTTGGACTCAAATTCTTTCGATTGTGAAGTGGGTTTGCCTTGTAACGCGGGTGAAAAGGGCTTAAAATGTTAGCATATTAATGGGAAGAATGGAAGGAGAGGGCAGCGATGGACCAAATTGACCGGCGCATCCTCAGTATCCTGCGGCTGAACGCCCGCACCCCTCTCAAGGCGATTGCGGAGCAGACCTTCCTGTCGTCCCCTGCGGTTTCCGCCCGCATTGAGCGGATGGAGCGGGAGGGGATCATTCAGGGATATCACGCCCAGATCAACCCCCTCCTGATGGGCTACCACATCCAGGCGTTTATCAATCTGGAGGTGGAACCCCCTCAGAAGCCGGAGTTCTATCCTTTTGTGGAGGCCTGTCCGCAGGTGCTGGAATGTTCCTGCGTCCCCGGGCAGTACGCCATGCTGCTCAAGGTTGCCTTTCCCAGCATGCTGGAGCTGGATCAGTTTATCGGGCAGCTCCAGCGGTTCGGCCGCACCAGCACCCAGATTGTCTTTTCCACACATGCCGGGCCCCGGGGGATCGACCCCCTGCTCGAGTTTTAAGGATCTGGAGAATTCCCCCTCAAAACAGGGCCGTTGGGGCGGGCGGGCAACCGCGTTCCCCGGTGGGGTTCCCGCGATGGGACGGGGAATGCGTGTCTCCGGCAGGAATCATTCCCGACCACAGAAAGGAGAGCCATGAAACAGGTTAAGACTGCGGACGGTTATGCCGTCCTGTTCCCCGGAGAGGAGCGGAGAGGGGAACTTCCCGCCTTTCTCAGCGACGAGGAGTGCGCGCTGGCCCGCCGGTTCATGCAGACAGTGCCGGGTTACTGTGAGACGCCGCTTGTCCGCTTGCCGGCGCTGGCCGGAGAGCTGGGCCTCTCCGGGATCTACGTCAAGGACGAATCCACCCGGTTTGGGCTCAACGCCTTCAAAGGGCTGGGGGGGATGATGGCCGTGTTCCGGGTGGCCTGCGGGGTACTCCGCCTCAATCCCCGTTCCGCCCGTTTCGAGGATTTGAGGGCCCCCCAGTACAGGGCCTGTCTGGAGAACATCACCTTTGTCACCGCTACGGACGGCAATCATGGCCGGGGCGTGGCCTGGGCAGCCAGCCAGCTGGGCTGTGCCTCCTGCATATACATGCCTGTGGGTTCGGCCCCCAGCCGGGTGGAGAACATCAGGAGGTGCGGGGCCAGGGAGGTTATTGTCACCGACCTGCACTACGACGATACCGTCCGGCTGGCTGCTGAAACGGCGCAGGAGAGGGGCTGGCATCTGGTGCAGGACACAGCCTTTGAGGGGTATGAGACGGTGCCGGGCTGGATCGCCCAGGGCTATACCGTCCTGGGGGAGGAGGCCCTGGCCCAGCTCCGGGAGGCTGGCGCTGTGCCCACCCACCTGTTTTTGCAGGCGGGGGTGGGCTCCTTTGCGGGCAGTATTCTGGGTTATTTCGCAAAGCGGATGGGTACGCCCCCCAGAACAGTGGTGGTGGAGCCCAGGGAGGTGGCCTGCTTCTATGAATCCATGCTGGCGGGGGACGGCAGGCCCCATCCCGCCACCGGCAGCCAGCAGACCATCATGGCCGGCCTCAACTGCGCCGAGCCCAGCCTGAACGTATTCCCGGTGCTGCGGGACTGGGCTTATGCCTATGCCGCCTGTCCGGACGAGGCGGCGGAGAGCGGCATGCGGGCGCTGGCCCGCCCTTTGGGGGAGGACCGGGCGGTGGTGTCCGGCGAGTCGGGGGCCGCGCCTCTGGGCCTCCTCCTCGCCCTCATGCAAAGGGAGGAGCTCCGGCCCGCCCGGGAGGCTCTGGGTTTGGATGAAAGCTCTGTGGTGCTGCTCGTCAGCACGGAAGGGGATACAGACCCCGAGAACTACCGCAGGATCGTGGGGGAGAAAGCATGAGCCAGGCCCCCTCTGTCCACAAACCCCGGCGGAGCACAGATGAGGAGGAGGCCCGTCAGGTCCTGCGGGAGGGAAAAATCGGCGTGCTCTCCCTGGCCTCCCCCCAGGGGGAGCCCTATGGGGTGCCTCTCAACTACGTCTATGACGGGGAGGAGAACGCCCTCTACTGCCACTGCTTTGTCCGGGGCCGCAAACTGGAGTTTCTGGCAGCCAATCCCCGGGTTTCTTTTGTGGTGGCGGTGGATGTGGAGGCGGCGCCCTCCCGGTTCATCACCCACTACCGCTCCGCCCTGTGCACGGGGATCGGAGAGGTGCTCACGGACGGGGAGGAAAAGCGAAGGAGGCTGCGGCAGCTCTGCGCCGCCCAGGCGCCGGGAGAGCGGCGGACGGAGGAGGTTATCAGGCGGTATCTGCCCGCTGTGAGTATCCTGCGCATCCGCATTACCTCCATATCCGGCAAGAGAAACGAGGACGAATAGATGGCCGCCTTTGAAAAGATCCACTCCGGCCTCCCCGGCCTGGACCGGGCGCTGGATTCCATCCGCATGGGGGACAACGTGGTCTGGCAGGTCTCCAGCCTGTCGGAGTATGCTTTTTTTCTGGAGCCCTTTACCCGGACCGCCCTCTCAGAGGGGCGGAAGCTCATCTATATGCGCTTTGCCGATCATCCCCCCCTGCTCCAGCCCCAGGAGGGGCTGGAGATATGCCATCTGGATCCCCGGGAGGGGTTTGAGAAGTTTACGGTGGCTGTCCATGAGATCATTGCACGGGCGGGCCGGGAGGCCTTCTATGTGTTTGACAGCCTGTCCGAGCTGCAGGTCGTCTGGTCCGCCGACCTGATGATGGGTAACTTCTTTGTGGTCACCTGTCCCTACCTCTTTGAGCTGGACACGGTGGCCTATTTTGCCGTGCTGCGGGGCAGGCACTCCTATGAGACCATCGCCCGCATCCGCGAGACTACCCAGCTCCTGCTGGAGGTTTATTCCGGGGAGGGCGAGGTGTATCTTCATCCCCTCAAGGCTTGGATGCGCTACTCGGGCAGCATGTTCCTGCCCCACCGCTTCGACTGGGGGAGCGAGGACTTTATCCCCCTGACGGACGGCGTGAGCGTCAGCCGGTTTTATACCGCCCTGGAGCGGGAGGAGCAGACCCACTCCGATCAGAATCTGGACAGCTGGGAGCGCTTTTTCCTGTTCGCCAAGATGCGGGTGGAGAGCGGCGAGCGGGGGGAGGCCCTCTGCGGGGAGATGCGGGAGCGGCTCATGGGCAGGGGCAACCGCGTCTGCGAGCTCATTGCCCGGAACTTCGAGGCGGAGGACTACCTGACGGTCAAAAACAGGCTGATCGGCTCGGGGCGGATCGGGGGCAAGGCCTGCGGCATGCTGCTCGCCCGCAAGATCGTCCACAACCAGCTCCCCCGGCTCAACCGCAAGATGGAGGCCCACGACTCCTTCTATATCGGCTCGGACGTGTTTTACACCTATGTGGTGCAAAACGGCTGGTGGAAGCTCAGCCTGCGCCAGAAGTCGGAGGAGGAGTACTTCACCGCCGCCCGTGAGCTCCACGAGGCGCTGCTCACAGGGGTATTCCCTGACGCCGTGCGGGAGCGCTTCCGCCGCATGCTGGAGTACTACGGCCAGAGCCCCATCATCGTGCGCTCTTCCTCCCTGCTGGAGGACGATTTCGGGAATGCCTTCGCGGGCAAGTATGAGTCGGTTTTCTGCGTCAATAACGGGGGGCCGGAGGAGCGGCTGGCGGCCTTTGAGTCGGCCGTGCGGCAGGTCTACGCCAGCATGATGGACGACTCCGCGCTGGAATACCGCCGCCGCCGGGGCCTGAACGCCAGGGATGAGCAGATGGCTATCCTGGTGCAGCGGGTGTCCGGGTCGGTGTTTGAGGGGGTGTTTATGCCCTGTGCAGCAGGTGTGGGCTACTCCTACAACTCCTACCGGTGGAACAGGGCCATTGATCCGACCGCCGGCATGCTGCGTCTGGTCATCGGCCTGGGCACAAGGGCGGTGGACCGCACGGACGGGGACTATCCCCGCATCGTCAGTCTGGCCCGTCCCGAGATCACCCCGTTGACCGGCGTCTCCCAGCTCCATGAGTATTCCCAGCACAAGGTGGACGTGCTCGATCTGACGGCGGGCAGGCTGACGTCCCTGCGGCTGGACCAGCTCCTGCCCAAGCTCCCAGGCTGGTACAGAAACATGATGCTTGACCACGACGACGAGATTGAGCGCATGATGCGGGAGCGGGGGGAGGACAGGCGAGGA
>JAHZEH010000171.1:1667-5009 GCA_019421925.1 Clostridia bacterium | reverse complement strand
CAACACCCTGCTGCGCGACAAAGTGACCGAGGAGGAGATCGCCAGGATCGTTGGACGCTGGACGGGCATTCCCGTCTCCAAACTGATGGAGGGCGAGCGTGAGAAGCTGCTCCATCTGGAGGACATTCTCCACGAGCGGGTCATCGGCCAGGACGAGGCCGTAACCAGCGTCACAGAGGCCATCCTGCGCTCCCGCGCCGGCATCCAGGACCCCAACCGCCCCATCGGCTCCTTCCTGTTCCTGGGCCCCACCGGCGTGGGCAAGACCGAGCTGGCCAAGGCCCTGGCCCAGGCGCTTTTCGACGACGAGCGGAATATGGTGCGGATCGACATGAGCGAATACATGGAGAAATATTCGGTGTCCCGCCTCATCGGGGCGCCTCCGGGATATGTGGGCTATGAGGAGGGCGGCCAGCTCACCGAGGCCGTGCGCCGCAAGCCCTACTCCGTGGTGCTCTTCGACGAGGTGGAGAAGGCCCACCCGGATGTGTTCAACGTCCTGCTGCAGGTGCTGGACGACGGCCGTATCACCGATTCCCAGGGCCGCACAGTGGACTTCAAAAACACGGTTATCATCCTGACCAGCAACCTGGGCTCGAGCGTTATCCTCGAGGGCATTCAGGGCGACGGCTCCATCAGCGAGGCTGCCCGCAAACAGGTGGGGAACCTGCTCAAACAGCAGTTCCGTCCGGAGTTCCTCAACAGGATCGACGAGATCGTATTCTATAAGCCCCTCACTAAGGCCGAGGTCTCGGATATTGTGGGTCTGCTCATGAAATCCCTGCAGGCCCGGCTGGCCGACAAGCAGCTGGGCGTCACCCTGACGCCCAGGGCCAAGGAGTTCGTGGTGGACAGCGGGTATGACCCGGTCTACGGCGCACGCCCTCTCAAGCGGTTCCTGCAGAGCAAGGTCGAGACCCTTATCGGCCGGATGATCATCGCCCAGGATCTGGCGCCCCAGACCATGCTGACCGTGGACTACGACGGGGAAAAGCTCTTTGTCACCCCCTCTCCCATGCATTCGGATCATTGACCTGAAGAACCAGGAGGCCGCCCGGTATACCGGGCGGCCTCCTGGCGTTGCGGCAGCATGGTCTTGGCCGTTATGGCGTTTTCATGAGGATGATCAAGCAGCCTAACCTGGAAAAGTTGAAGTCCTCCCCCACATCCCTGGCATTCCCCCTCCCAAAGCAGGAGCTGGCATTCCGGGAGGGGCGCTCCCCGCCATTTGCCGCGCCGCCAGCCCCCTCCATGTCCGGTCTTGCAGGCCAATTTCTTTGTGGATGAACTACCTCCGTCATCTGGGGCATCCGTTGGGTGGACATGCGGCAGGCACAGTTCGTGCGCCCGGGTGATCCCGGCTGACCGGAGCGCCGCAGACGGGATACATCAGCTCCACATCTCTGGGAAAGGCGACCGGGCTGCGCTCCCGCTCCCCCCGCTCTTCCGGGATGATCTGTATCCCACCCAGCAAAAGCGCGGAACTGTACAGCTTACCACCCAATGGGTATGGAGGATGGGGCCGTCCACCCTCCGGTAAAGGAAACCCAGAACCCGGTCAGCCTGGCAAAAAACCATTCCGGGGCTGTTAAGGGGCCTCAGTACCTTCCACGCCCCTGCTCTGCAATTGTTTGCATGAAACGCCGGCCGGACGCGAAGCGGTCAAGCTCGGAGTGTTAGCCTCAAAAAGTACAGTTGTATATACGAAACACAAAACCGGCGGATTCTTGTCCGCCGGTTTCTTCTTTTTCATTCTTTATTCGTCCTTCTGGGCCATCCGTTTGTTGGCCGCCTTGCCCAGGTATGCCTCCCGGACGCTGGCGTTCCTGAGCAGTTCCCCGCCCGTGCCGGACAGAGAAATCCGTCCCGTCTCCAGCACATAGCCCTTGTGGGCCACCCGCAGGGCGGCGTTGGCGTTCTGCTCAATGAGCAGGATGGTGGTGCCCTCCTCGTTGAGAACCCGGATGGTGTCGAAAATATCCTTAACCACCAGGGGCGCCAGGCCAAGAGAGGGCTCGTCCATCATAAGCAGTTTGGGACGCGAAAGCATGGCGCGGCCCACAGCCAGCATCTGCTGCTCGCCGCCGGAGAGGGTGCCCGCCATCTGCCAGCTCCTCTCCTTCAGGCGGGGGAACATCCGGTAGACCCGCTCGATATCCTTCTGGATGCCGTCCTCGTCCTTGCGCAGGTACGCGCCGATCCTGAGGTTCTCCAACACCGTCAGGTTGGAGAATACCCTCCGCCCCTCCGGCACCAGGACAATGCCCCGTTCCACGATTTTCTGGGAGTCCATCCCCTGGATCTCCTGGCCTTCATAGACAATGGTCCCCTCACTGGCGGCCACCAGGTGGGAGATGGCCCGCAGCGTGGTGGATTTGCCCGCGCCGTTGGCGCCGATCAGCGTAACAATCTCCCCCTCGTTCACCTCAAAGGAGATACCCTTCAGGGCCTCAATGCCGCCATAATGGACCTTCAAACCGTTGACTTGCAGCATACTCATTCCTCCACCCCCAGGTATGCGGTGATGACCGCGGGATTGTTCTGAACTTCCTCCGGATTGCCCGAGGCGATGAGCTTGCCAAAGTCGATGACATAGATTCTGTCGGATATCTCCATCACCAGATCCATATGGTGCTCGATCATAAAGACCGTCAGATCAAAGTCCCCCTTGATTTTTCGGATAAATTCCGTCAGCTCGTCCGTCTCCTGGGGATTCATGCCGGCGGCCGGCTCGTCCAGAAGGAGCAGCTTGGGCCCGGTCGCCAGGGCCCTGGCAATCTCCAGGTGGCGCTGTTTGCCGTATGGCAGGTTGCTGGCAATCTCGTCCCTGACGTCGTGCAGGCCGACAATGCCGAGCAGTTCCAGCGCCTCCTTCTGCATCTGAGCCTCCTCCCTGCGGTTGAGGCGGAAGGTGGCGGAGAAAAGCCCCGCCTTCATGTTCATATGCTTGGCCACCAGCACATTCTCCAGCACTGTCATGTTTCTGAACAGGCGGATGTTCTGGAAGGTACGGGCCACACCCAGTTTGGTGATCTTATCGGGGGTATAGCTCACAACAGAGGTATATTTCCCGTTGTTCTGCCCGGCATAGAGCTTTTTCATCTTGCCGTGGGGGAAGTTCTGGGCAATACATTTGCCCTCGAAAAAGACCGCGCCGTTGGTGGGGGCGTACACGCCCGTCACCACGTTGAAAGCCGTGGTCTTGCCCGCGCCGTTGGGGCCGATGAGGGCGACGATCTCCCCCCTCTGCACCTCCAGGGAGAGGTTGTCCACAGCAACGACGCCGCCGAACTGCATTGTCACATCGCTAAGCTGAAGCACACAGTCCTTTCTCATTTTTCC
>JAHZEH010000171.1:0-1657 GCA_019421925.1 Clostridia bacterium | reverse complement strand
CTCGCCGTTTTTTTGCGCGTGAATTTTCGTTTGAACCATCTGGGAATGCCCATGATTCCCTCCCAGGAGAACTCCTTATCCCCCATGAGGCCCCTGCGGTAGAAGAGCACCACCACCATGAGCAGCACGGAGAACACCACCATGCGGAAGCCCGTGCGGAACAGGGGCACCTCCCAGCCGAAAATGCTCAGGGGCTGGTCGAAGAAACGCAGCCACCACTCCTTGCAGGCCGTTACCAGGAAAGCGCTCAGGACGCTGCCCGACACGCTGCCGATTCCGCCGATCACCACGATGAGCAGAATGTCATAGGTCAGAGACACGCTGAAGGTCTTGGCCTCGATGGAGCGCATGAACATGGCCAACAGGCCGCCCGCGATGGCCGTAAAGAAGGAACTGACCACAAAAGCGGTTTCCTTGTGCTTGAGCAGCCCGACGCCCATAGCCTCCGCTGCTATCTCATCCTCCCTTATGGCGCGAAATGCCCGGCCATAGGAACTCCGAATCAGCAGCACAATCAGGGCGATACAGACCGCCGCGATGATAAAGGGCGTGATGGTGGAGGGGATGAGCCCGCCGAACATATCCGGAAAGGTGGGCACCTTGTTGAGGCCATAGGAGCCGTTGGTGATGGTATCCATCTGGGGACTGGAGAAGATCGCGCGGATGATCTCCGAGAAGCCCAGCGTGGCAATGGCCAGATAATCGCTCTTGAGGCGCAGCACGGGGATACCGATGAGGGCGGCGAAGCCTGCTGCCACAAGGCCGCCCAGAATGAGCGCCAGGAAGGGGAACAGGGACTGGAGCCACTCCGGGCAGGCCTCCATCCCCTCCTTAAAGGAGCGGAGACCCGAGGCCATGCCGTTCATATAATATACGCTGTCCACGCTCTTGACCGGGATGGTCAAAATGGCGGTGACATAGGCTCCAATGGCCATGAAACCCGCCTGTCCCAGGGAGAACAGACCGGTGAAGCCGTTGAGCAGGTTCATGGCAACTGCGACAATGGCGAGGACGGCTCCCTTCTGCAGCACGAACACCAGCATGCCGTTATCCGCCTTGTTGGCGTCGAGCAGATAGAGCAGCGCCACCACGACCGCCAGGAGCACGATGGTACAAATGCGTTTTGTCTGTTTCTTCATCTGCATCACACTTTCTCCGTCGTTTTCTCGCCGAACAGGCCGGTGGGCCTGAAGAGCAGCATCAGAATCAGCAGCAGGAAGGTGAACGCGTCGCTGTAGGTGGAGTAACCCAGAGCCACCAGCAGAGTCTCGCAGATGCCGATGAAAAAGCCGCCCACCACCGCGCCCGGAATGCTGCCGATGCCGCCGAATACCGCCGCCACAAAGCACTTGAGCCCGGGCAGGGTGCCCGAGAAGGGTGTGACGGACATGCGATCCGTGAAATAGAGGATGGAACCAACAGCAGCCAGGGCCGAGCCGATGACAAAGGTGATGCTGATGACGTTGTTGATCTTGATACCCATGAGCTGGGCCGTCTCAAAATCCTTGCTGACCGCCCGCATGGCCATGCCGATCTTGGTGTGGTTGATGAGCCACATGAGGCCAATGACCAGCAGAATGGTGAGCACTGGCGTCAAAAAGGTCACGAGGGAGGCCGAGACGTCGCCGATCTGGAAGGTCTGTTTGAGCACGGGAAT
>JAHZEH010000170.1:1278-5010 GCA_019421925.1 Clostridia bacterium | reverse complement strand
CGCCGTGCATCACACCATGGGCGGCGTCGAGGTGGACAAGGAGCTCCATGTGCTCTCCGCGGATGGCTCCGTCATCGAAGGCCTGTACGCTGCGGGCGAGGTCACGGGCGGCTTCCATGGCGGCAACCGCCTGGGCGGCAACGCTATCTCTGAGTGCCTGACCACCGGCCGTACCGCGGGCGCAAACGCTGCGGCTAAAAAGTAATCCAGCCCCCGGCCCCGTCTGAATAGCGGGGCAATCGGATCCACAGCAGAAGCCGGGAAGCATGCTTCCCGGCTTTTTTGTCCGCAAAGGGCCCAAATAAATGTGAACATTCAGCAAAAACTCCCTTGTATTCCTTAAAATTGCGCCACATTTCTGCTAGAATGGTGCCACAGCTATCATTTAATTAGGACTCAATAGAGAGAGCGGAGGTCCCCTCATGCGCAAAAAACTCCTCGCCGCACTTCTGGCTCTGGCCTGCATTGTGCTGCCCACACAATTTGCAAACGCCGCCACGGACTACTCCACCGTGCGCGTACGCCTCTCCTCCAGTCTGGACGACCTGAATATCGGGGTCAACGGCCTCTATCTCCTTCCGGAGGGGAATCTGACCGTCACCAGCGATATCAACGTCAGGCTGGACAGCAGCAAGACGGCCCTGGTCGTCACCCAGAACGGCGCCCAGATCTACTCAGGCAGCAGCTTCCAGCTCATCCGCAGCGCGGACCAGGGCGGCAGGTCGGGCCTGCTCCGCATGTACAACCGGCAGCACGGCTGGCGCTATTACCTGGGGGATATGAAGTTCACCATCAACGCCAAGGGCGAGGTGCAGGTGGTCAATACCATCGGCATGGAGGAGTATCTCATCGGCGTCGTGGCTTATGAGATGAACAACACCTGGCCCCTGGAAACCCTCAAGTCCCAGGCCGTGGCTGCCCGCAGCTATGTGGCCTGCAAGCTCAGCCCCAAAGCGTCCTACGATGTGGTGGATACGGCCTCCGACCAGGTCTACAAGGGCTATGACGCCTCCAACACCAACGTCATCGCGGCCGTGCAGGCCACGGCGGGCGAGGTGCTCATGAGCAGTTCCGGCGCCATTGTCATGGGCTATTATGCTGCCAGCAACGGCGGCCAGACCGAGCTCATCAGCAACGCCTGGGGCAGCGACCCCTCCCCCTACTATCCCATCAAGGACGACCCCTACGACCTGCGCAACGCCAACACCCCTCTGCAAAAGTTCCTGCTGCCCCGCGCGGTCAGCAGCGCCACCCCTCTGGATTCCACCCTGGAGAGCTATTTGAAATCCCTGGCCGCCCCCAAGCTGGCTGCGCTGGGCTATACCGGCTTCACCGACGAGTTCTCCATCGTGGGGATCTCCGCGGCCACGGGCACGAACGCCAAATATTCCGCCCCCAGCCGCTGCTATCAGAATGCGGCGGTGACGCTGCTCATCTCCCCCACGGGTCAGTCCGCAGGAGGGGGCGCCGTCTCGGGGAACGTCCCCCAATTTACACTCCTGGACGGCTCGAATGGAACGCTGTATATCTACGTCAACGAAAACCGGGTGGTTACCGCTGAGGAAAAGGCGCTCCTGGAGGCGGCCTACTACCAGTCTGCGGGAGGCGCCGCCCCCTCCGGGACTGTGTCGGTTGACGTGTCTTTGGACTTCGCCACCCTCAAAAATGCCAACGAGCCCTACCGCATCTTCACCAACGACAGCCTTCGCATGTACTACGTGGAGGAGGCGGCGGAGGGCTTCTACCTGGTCAACGCCCGCTATGGCCACGGCATCGGCCTCTCCCAGCGCGGCGCCCAGCAGATGGGCCTGGAGGGCTGGAACTACCGGGATATCCTGAATTTCTACTATAGCAATATCATCATCGGACAGATCTCCACCAGCACCTCCACCCTCCCCGACGGCAACATCACAGTCGAACCGGACGACCTGGTTGTGGAGTCCGCCCTGCCCAATCCGGGCGCGGTCTACGGGGCTGCCGCCGCCAAGGTAACCCTGCGCAAAACCCCCTCCTCCTCTGGCAAATCCCTGGGCAGCCTGGCCAAAGGCACGGGTTTGTCCATCGCCGCCCAGAACGGGGACTGGATGCACGTCATTACGGAGGACGGCGCGGCGGGTTATTTGCCCCGGGAGTATGTCAAGCTGGATTTGGATGGCGACGTTCTCCTGCTCGTAACGGGCAACGCCAGCATGACCGCCAGCCAGGGCAGCGCTGGTACCACTGTGGCCGCGCTGACCGCCGGGGACAGCGTGCAGCTTCTGGCCGCCTCCGGGGACGACTACCTGGTAACGGACGGCTCTCAGACGGGCTATCTGCCCCAGTCCAAAGCCTGCCTGATTATCGGCGAGATCAGCTTTGTCACCAGCTCGGACCACCGCTATGCCCAGGCCACGGCGGATACCCCCTTCTATACCACCAAGACCAAGAGCAAGACCCACGGCACGATCCCGGCGGGAGATGTGGTGGAGATCACCACCCAGGTCAAGGGCGGAGAGCTGTACAACGCTGTCTACGGGGGAAACACCGGGTGCGTCCTCCAGGACAGCGTCACGCTGGTCAGGAAGGGCGGCGTTCATCCCAACCCCGGCCAGCTTCTGGCCCAGAGCGGCAGCTTCTCGGGTACGACCCGCTATGTCAACACGGCCGGGCTCAACGTGCGCAGCGCGCCGAACGCCTCCGCCTCCACCTCCGTTCTAAAAGTGCTCTCCTCGGGCAATGCCGTGACCGTTCTGGACACCATCAACGGCTGGAACAAAATCCAGTGTCAGGGTATCACCGGTTACGTCAACGCCACCTATCTCTCCTCCAGCAAACCGGGCGGCGAGACTTCCTCCGATTCGGAGGGCGGGGAGACGGATGCCTCCGCCACAAACACCTCCACCGGCGACGTCTCCACGGCCACCGGCAGGGTAAACGCCTCCTCCCTCAACATCCGGGCCAAGGCCTCTACCTCCTCAGACAAGGTGGGGACGGTCTCCAAGGGGGCCACGATCTCCATCCTGGCCAGCTCGGGGGACTGGTACCGCATCCAATCCGGCTCGGCGGCAGGCTATGTGAAGAAGGAGTACGTCACGCTTCAGGCCTATCCCACGGGCACCGTAAACGCCTCCTCCCTCAACGTGCGCAGCTCCCCCTCCACGACGGCCTCCGCCGTGGGCAAATTACAGAGGGGCGAGAGCGTCACCATCACCCACACCTCGGGCGATTGGTATAAGATCAAGGGCGGCGGTATCACAGGCTATGTCAAGCAGGAGTACATCGCCTCCACCCTGGGCTCCACCGTCAGCAAGCCCACGGCCGAGCCCGAGGACGGCGAAGAGGAGACGTCCGCCGGCGCGGACGCCCCGGCCACGGACAAGCCCTCCGGTTCAGCCGTCGCCACCGGCGTTATCAACACCAGCAACGTCAACATGCGGGCCAAGCCCTCCACCTCCTCGGACGTTGTCGGCAGCCTCAGCAAGAACACCACCGTGGATATCTACGCCAGCTCAGGCGACTGGTACCGCATCAGCCTCTCCGGCGTATACGGCTACGTGAAGAAGGACTATGTGGGCAGCATCAAGTCGGCTGGCAGCACGGGAACTTCCACCAAGTCTCCCCTCTCGAGCTATACCAAGGGCATCGTCACGGCCAGCGAACTTCAGGTTCGGGCCAGCGCCAGCACCAGCGGGAAAAAGCTCTTCAAGCTGCAGAAAGGGGATATCGTGGACATTCTCAGCAAGAGCGGCGATT
>JAHZEH010000170.1:0-1268 GCA_019421925.1 Clostridia bacterium | reverse complement strand
TACAAGGTCAAGCACCCCAGCGGCACAGGCTATGTGGCCAAGAAGTATATTGACGGCGTCTCCTCCGTGGGTATTGTGTACAACGTCAAAGAATACGTAACGATGCGGGCCAAGCCCTCCACCTCCTCGGACGCGCTGGCCAAGCTGCCCAAGGGCGTCATGGTCAGGGTGCTCGACGACCAGGGCGACTGGATCAAGGTGCAATACCATGGAACCACTGGGTATGTCTCCAGCAAATACATCGGCCAATAGGACAATCTTACCGGTCAATTCACCGTTTCCAGGGCGGGAATCCAGCAGGGATTCCCGCCCTGGGTGGTAACCGGGGGTTTTTGGAAAAAACTGGAAACCAAACCTCACAAAGAAAGGAAGTATTATGCGAAAAACCACCTTATTCTGCGCCGCCCTTTGCCTCCTTCTGCTCGCCTTCGCCCCTGCGCGGGCCAAGGCTGTGGAACGCTACGAAGTGCTGATGCAGGGCGATAAGGACCAATACGTATTCCGCCTGCAGGAGGAACTCCACGCCCGGGGCTATCTGACGGTTGAGCCCACGGGCTACTTCGGCACCGAGACGCGGCGCGCCCTCATCCGATACCAGAGCCGCCACGGCCTGGAGGCCGACGGCAAGGCCGGGCCCAAGACCCTTCAGAAGATCTACGGCAAAAACTACCGGCCCATGCCCAGCACCCGTGAGGTGTCAGACTCCAAAGTGCCCGAGAGCGACAACCCGGACGCTCTCCGTCTGGGCGACGAGGGCTCGGTGGTTAAAAAGGCCCAGACCCGCCTCAAGGAGCTGGGATATTACAAATACTCCAAACTGACCACCTATTACGGCCCCATCACCGAATCCGCCGTCATCTCCTTCCAGAAGCGCAACGGGCTGAAGGCGGACGGCGTCATCGGCGAAAAGACCAGCGCCCTGCTCTACTCCAGCAAGGCCAAAAAGGCCTCCTCCTCTTCCTCCTCAAACACCTCCGCCGGGTTGGACAAAGAGGCCAACGCCGACAAGAGCAAATCCAAAGTGACCCGGGCGATTGAGACAGCCAAATCCCTCATGGGCAAGCGCTACCGCTGGGGCGCGACCGGCCCCAACTCCTTCGACTGCTCAGGGTTCATCAAATACGTGCTGAACGCAGTCGGCGTCTCCACCCCCCGCACCTCCTCCGAGATGAGCAAAAATACCGCCTGGAAAAAAATTGAGGGCACCAAGAACCTCAAAAAGGGGGACCTGCTCTTTGAACTGGACGCCTCTGACCTGATGCCGGCGG
>JAHZEH010000169.1:2085-5089 GCA_019421925.1 Clostridia bacterium | reverse complement strand
CTCCACCGACCACCTGGCGATTGAGTCGGTGGATCTGCAGAACGCTTCAGAATCCATCCTGACCAACTGCAATATCAAGGCCCCCGAAGGGGTGCAGATTATCGGGAGCAAGCGGGTGGAGCTCTATGTGGAGATCGCCGAAAAGACCCGCACCGACTCCTTCTACGACATCCCCATTGAGGTGCGCGGCCTGGACAAGGGCCTGAACGCCTCCCTTAACGTGGAGAAGGGCAACATCAAACTCACCGGAGTGCTCAGCGCGCTCTCCGGGATTAAAAAGAACGATTTGGGACTCTACGTGGACGCCACCGGTCTGGGCGAGGGCATCTATACCCTGGAGGTCAAGGCGGAGACAGGGGACGCGCTCTCTCAGCTGGAGACGGAGTATTATCCCCTCATTGCTCAATTGACCCTGACAAAGGAATAGCACAGCATTGAACAGAGAAAGAAGTAAGGGCAAAAATTAGAATGGCATTAGTGTTACGCGATTTGCGCCTCTCCTTGAATGAGGATGAGGCGCTCCTTTTAGAGCGGGCGGCAAAAACGCTGGGGCTCCCGGCGGATGAGATCGCCTCGATGCGCATTGTGCGCATGTCCCTGGATGCCCGCAAAAAGAGCGACATCCATTTTAAGTATACCCTCCGCCTGGACGTGCCAGGGGAGGGGAAACTGCTGCGCAGAAACATCAGGGGGCTTGAGGCCGCGCCTCAGCGGGAGAGACCCCAGCTGTCCCCCGGCAAAGGGGAGCTGCGGGGCAGGCCGGTGGTCGTGGGCGCTGGGCCCTGCGGGATGTTTGCCGCCCTCACCCTCGCGCGTATGGGCTACCGGCCCATCGTGCTGGAGCGGGGCGGGCCGGTGGACAGGCGCGCCCAGGACGTGGAACGTTTCTGGGCAGGCGGACCGCTCGACGAGGAGAGCAACGTGCTCTTTGGGGAGGGGGGCGCGGGCACCTTCTCCGACGGCAAGCTGACCACCCGCATCAAGGACCCCCGCAGCGAGGATGTGGTGGAGGCGCTTGTGCAGTTTGGCGCGCCCAGGGAGTGCGCCTATGCAGCGAAACCCCACATCGGCACCGACCTGCTTCGGGGTGTCGTGGGCAACATCCGGGCGGAAATTGAGCGGCTGGGCGGGGAGTACCGCTTCCACTGCAAATTGACCGGGCTGGCCGCAAAAGACGGCAGGCTTACAGCCCTCAGGACGAACCGGGGGCAGGTGGAGTCCAATGCCTGTATTCTTGCGGTGGGGCATAGCGCCCGGGATGTGTATGCCATGCTCCTGGGGGAGGGCGTCGCGCTGCTGCCCAAGCCCTTTGCGGTGGGCGTGCGGGTGGAGCATCCTCAGGAGATGATAGATAAAGCCCAATATGGCGCGATGGCGGGGCATGCCCGTCTCGGTGCGGCGGAGTACCATTTGACCGCCAAATCGGGGGGCAGGGGTGTGTATACTTTCTGCATGTGCCCTGGCGGACAAGTGGTGGCCTCCTCCAGCGAGGAGGGCACGGTGGTGACCAACGGTATGAGCCGCCATGCCCGGGACGGCCAAAATGCCAACGCCGCAGTTGTGGTGCAGGTGGGGCCGGAGGATTTTGGCTCCAACCCGCTGGGCGGGGTGGAATTCCAGCGCCGCATGGAGCGGACCGCCTTCGCGGCGTCCGGGGATTACCGGGCCCCGGCGGAGACGGTGGGCGATTTTCTGGCGGGGCGGGACAGGCCCAAGGGGTTTGGAGCGGTTGTCCCCAGCTACCGGCCCGGTGTGGCCCCCGTGAATCTTTATACGATTCTTCCGCAATTTGTTGCAGATGGGATTCGGGAAGCCCTGCCCCAGATGGGACGGATGCTCCGGGGCTTCGACGGGCCGGAGGGGGTTTTGACAGGTGTTGAGACCCGTACCTCCGCGCCGGTGCGCATGGAGCGGGACGAGCGGGGGCAGTCCCCCCAATTAAGCGGCCTCTACCCGGCAGGGGAGGGCGCAGGATACGCGGGCGGCATTGTAAGCGCCGCGGTGGACGGCATGCGCGCGGCCGAACGGCTGATTGCGGCCTTCGCGCAGCCCATGGACTGAGAAGGAGCCAAGATGAAGGATACCTGTCAATATATAGTGATGATTGGAAACTATGGAAGCGGCAAGACCGAGCTCTCCCTCAACTTTGCCATCAAAGGGGCGAGGGCGGGCAAACAGGTTGCTCTGGTGGATTTGGACATCGTCAATCCATATTTTCGTTCCAGCGAGCAGACCGCCCTGCTGAAGCGGGAGGGCATCCGCCTGATTATGCCACCCTATGCCGGAACCAACATTGATCTGCCCGTGCTGGGGGCGGAGGTTGAGCGGGTTTTTGTGGAGGATTACGATCTGGTGGTATTCGACGTGGGAGGCGACTCCGTCGGGGCTACGGCCCTGGGCCGCTACCATGGACGCTTTGAGACCGTCAAGGACCGTCTGAACGCCTACTATGTGGTTAACACCAGAAGGCCGCTGGCAGGTTCGCCGGACGACATCTGCTTTATGATGGATCAGATCGAGAGGTGTTCCCGTATGAGGGTGAGCGGTTTTATCAACAACTCCAACCTCTCCTTTGAGACGACGGCAGAAAATCTGGCGGAGGGTATGGAGGTCCTGGGGGAAGTGGCCAGACGGACGGGCCGCCCCATCGCATACATCTCCGGGACGAAGGAGGTTCTGCATCAGTTTTCTGAAATGACGGGCAATATTCACCCGAGCGAAAAATTATTGCCCATTGAGACGTATACAAGACCTGTATGGATGGAAATGTCCCTTGAAACCCTCTGAACAAGCATGTATAATTAAACAACACACCGTGAAATCAGTTGGAAGGAGCAGAATATCATGGCACAATTGACCATCCAGGAAGAGATCTGCAAGGGCTGCGGCCTTTGCGTCCGGGCCTGCCCCAAGGAGCTGCTGCAATTGTCCAAGACGAAGATCAACAGCAAGGGGTACCGTCCGGCGGAGATTACAGATATGAGCAAATGCGTTGCCTGCGCCG
>JAHZEH010000169.1:0-2075 GCA_019421925.1 Clostridia bacterium | reverse complement strand
TGTGCGCGCACCTGCCCCGATGTCTGCATCGAAATTGAGAAATAAGGAGGAAGCTGCATCATGGCAAAAGTACTCATGAAGGGCAACGAAGCCATTGCCGAAGCCGCCATCATGGCCGGCTGCAAACATTTCTTCGGTTACCCCATCACCCCGTCCACTCAGATTCCCGAATACATGGCCCGCAGGCTTCCTCAGGTAGGCGGCGTGTTCCTTCAGGCTGAGAGCGAAGTTGCGGCGATCAACATGGTCTATGGCGCGGCGGGCGCCGGCGTACGGGCGATGACCGCTTCCTCCAGCCCCGGGATCAGCCTGAAGCAGGAGGGCATCTCCTATCTCGCCGGAGCTGAGGTTCCGGCGGTGATTGTCAATATCGTGCGCGGCGGCCCCGGCCTCGGCTCCATCCAGGCGGCCCAGACCGACTACTTCCAGGCCACCAAGGGCGGCGGGCACGGCGACTATCACCTCATCACCTTCGCGCCCGCTTCCGTGCAGGAGGCCTGCGACCTCATTCAGCTGGCTTTCGATCTCTCCGACCAGTACCGCTGCCCGGCGATGCTCATCGGCGACGGCATGATCGGCCAGATGATGGAGCCCGTGGAGCTCAAGGCGCCCAAGAAGCGCGAGTTGCCCCCCAAGACCTGGGCGACCACCGGCTGGGACGACAAGACCCGCGAGCGCGCTGTGGTCAACTCCATCTACATTGAATTCGAGGCCATTGAGGAGCTCAACAGGCGTCTTCAGGCCCGTTATGCTGAAATCGAGAAGAACGAGACTCTCTGGGAGGAGTATAACCTCGACGGCGCAGAGGTAGTCGTGTATGCTTACGGCATCGTCGCGCGTATCGTCAAGAGCGCCATCGGCCTGTGCGCCAAAGCGGGCGTCAAGGTTGGCTTGGTGCGGCCCATCACCCTGTGGCCCTTCCCCAAGGCGGCCGTGCGCAAAGCGGCGGAGATGGACTCCGTCAAGGGTCTGCTGACGGTGGAGATGAGCGCCGGACAGATGGTGGAGGATGTCCGCCTGGCTGTCAACGGCGTCAAGGACGTGGAGCTCATCGGCAAGCTGGGCAGCACCATCCCCACCGCTGAGGAGATCGCCGAGAAAATTATGAAAATGACAGGGAGGGAATAAGACATGGCAACCGTATTCAAGAAAACTTCCATGCTGACGGATGTGCCCTTCCATTATTGCCCGGGCTGCACCCACGGCATTATTCATCGCCTGGTGGCGGAGGCCATTGAGGAGCTGGGCGTTGCGGACAAGGCTGTCGGCGTCGCTCCGGTTGGCTGCGCCGTATTTGCGTACAAATATTTTAACTGCGACATGCAGGAGGCCGCCCACGGCCGCGCTCCCGCTGTGGCCACGGGCATCAAGCGCGCTCTGCCCGACCGGTGCGTGTTCACCTATCAGGGCGACGGCGACCTGGCATCCATCGGTGCGGCCGAGATCAACCATGCCTGCGCCCGCGGCGAGAAGTTCACCACCATCTTTATCAACAACGCCATCTACGGCATGACGGGCGGCCAGATGGCTCCCACCACTTTGGTGGGCCAAAAGACCACCACCTCCCCCTATGGACGCGACCCCGAGGTCTGCGGCTATCCCATCCGCATCAGCGAGATGCTGGCCGGCCATGAGGGAGCCTATTACATCGCCCGCGTCTCCGTCCACGACACCCCCAACATCATCAAGGCCAAGCAGGCGATCAAAAAGGCCTTTGAATACCAGCTCGCGGGCAAGGGCTTCTGTCTGGTGGAAGTTCTCTCCACCTGCCCCACCAACTGGGGCCTGAGCCCGGTCGAGGCGTTGGAGTGGCTCAAGGACAACATGATTCCCTATTATCCGTTGGGAGTCTTCAAGGATAAGGAGGGCAAGTAAAGATGTATGAACAGGTCATTTTTGCGGGATTCGGCGGCCAGGGCGTGCTCTCGATGGGCAAGATGCTGGCCGAGGCCGGTATGACGGAGGGCCGTGAGGTCACTTGGCTGCCCAGCTATGGCCCGGAGATGCGCGGCGGCACGTCCAACTGCTCCGTCATCATTGCCGACGAGGAGATCTGCGCCCCCATCATCACCCAG
>JAHZEH010000168.1 GCA_019421925.1 Clostridia bacterium | reverse complement strand
ATCGGCGCCGAATATCTCGGCAAAGTCCTCGTAGTCCGCGCCGCCGGCCACGAGATAGGACCCGTCCTCCTCCCTGCGGAAGAATTCATCCTCCTCGTCATGCTCGTCCCATATTTCGCCCACCAGTTCCTCCAGAACGTCCTCCAGGGTCACGATACCCTGGGTTCCGCCGAAGTCGTCCACCACCACGGCGATATGAGTCTTGGACTTCTGCAGCAGGCGGAGCAGACGGGATATCTTCATGACCTCGGTGATAAACATGGCGGGCTGGACCGCGTCCCGAATATCCCCGGCCCCGGCCTGCTTGGCCCGGTAGAAATCCTTCTCGTGCAGGATGCCCACGACCTTGTCAATGTTGTCCTCGTACACAGGCATGCGCGAGAATTCATATTCACGGAACTTGGCCTCAATCTCCTCCATGGAGTCCTCTATGTCCACGGCGATCACGTCCACCCGGGGGGTGAAAACATCCCCCACGTCCAGGTCGTTAAACTCAATGGCCGAGCGGATGAGCTCCCCCTCATGCTCGTCGATGCCGCCCTCCTGCTGGGCCTCATCCACAATGGTGATAAGCTCCTCCTCCGTCATCCCCGTCTCCTCCTTTCTTTTGAAAAGGTGGGAAAGCAGTTTCTTCCACTGGGAGAAGAGGAAATTGAGAGGCGTGAGCAGCGCCATGAGAAAACGCAGCAGGGGTGCGGCGAACATGGCAAAGCGGTCGGGGGACTCCTTGGCGAGGCTCTTGGGCGAGATTTCGCCGAAGATGAGCACCACCACAGTCATCACCACCGTCGAGAGAGTGACGCCCAGATCCCCGAAATGCTTGGTAAAGAGCACCGTGGCCAGGGAGGCCGAGAGGATGTTGACGACATTGTTGCCAATGAGGATGGTGGAGAGCAGGTTGTCATACCGTTCGCCGAGGCTCAGGGCCCTCTTGGCGGCAGCGGAGCCGCCCGCGGCCATAGTCTTCATGCGGACCCGGTTCATGGTGGAAAACGCCGTCTCCGACGCGGAGAAAAACGCCGACATCAGGACCAGCAGCCCCAGGATTACGATGGATAGGATACTGTCGCTGTCCATTATGTGTCTCAAAACCCCAATTCATTATATTTGCCCTTTATTATAACGTAGAGTTCCTGCTGCACGCAAATTGAATTTATGCCCCAAACCTTGTATAATCATAAAATCATAGAAAATGAGAGGATGAGCCCACTATGCCCAATGCTACAGCCGCTTTGACAATCGCCTACCAGGGCCTGCCCGGCGCTTTCGGCGAGCAGGCCGCCGTGGAGTGCTTTCCCCAGGCGCAATACCTCCCCTGCGAGCATTTCCACGCCGTATTCGACGCTGTAAAAAGCGGCAGGGCGCACTACGGACTGCTGCCCATCGAGAACTCCACAGGCGGCTCCATCGACGAGGTATACGACCTGCTGGGCAGTACGGGCTGTTCCATCGTGCGCGAGCATATCGTACCCGTATTCCACTGCCTGCTCGCCAAGCCGGGGGTAAAAACCGAGGACATCCGCGCCGTCTATTCCCATGCCCAGGCCCTGCGCCAATGTTCCCAGTTTCTCCAGGCGCACCATTGGAATGAGGTCCCCTATTTCAACACGGCCATCAGCGCCCAGTTTGTCTCAGAGTCCCCCGAGAATAATCTGGCGGCCATTGCCTCAGAGCGCGCCGCCCGGTATTATGGGCTGAACATCCTCCAGCCGGGCATACAGGACCGCAACGACAATTACACCCGCTTCGTCGTGGTCGCCGCCCGGGCCCAGCAGCTCACCGGACAGGGGAAGGTCAGCCTGGCCTTCACCCTGCGCCACACCGTGGGTTCCCTGCACGCTGTGCTGGCCATCTTCGCCTCACACGGCCTCAACCTCTGCAAAATCGAGTCCCGCAACATCCCCGGCCGCCGGTGGGAGTACCGCTTCTACGTGGACTACGAGGGAGACCTGCATCAGGAGGCCATCGAACGCATTCTCAGCGTCCTGCAGGCCTATACGACGGAGACCCAGTTCCTGGGCTGTTACCCGCCCGACCGGACCTGGGGGCATACCCAGAATGAGCAGTGAGGAGGAACCATAGTGGAAGCCGTATGGGAGCGCTTTTTGCGCTATGCTGCATTGGATACCCAGTCCGACCCCGAATCCGGCTCCTGCCCCAGCACCGGAAAGCAGAGGGTTCTGGGGGAGATGCTGGTGCGGGAGCTCCAGGAGCTGGGGGTGGCTGACGCCCGCATGGATGGGTACGGCTATGTCTACGCCTCTCTGCCCGCCACCGGCGGCGCGGACCTTCCCGCCCTGGGTTTCATCGCCCATCTGGACACCTCCCCGGACGCGCCGGGGGCCGGCGTCCGGCCCCGGCTGGTCCGGGATTATGACGGCGGCCCCATTGTCCTGAACAGGGAGAGGGGTATCCTGCTCGACCCGGCGGAATATGAGGCGCTCTCCAAATACCGGGGGCAGACCCTCATCGTCACGGATGGCGCCACCCTGCTCGGCGCGGACGACAAAGCCGGCGTGGCGGAGATCATGGCACTGGCGGAGGCCCTCTGCCAGGAGGACGCGCCTGCTCACGGCAAGCTCTGCATCGCCTTTACCCCCGATGAGGAGATCGGCCATGGAACCGAGCACTTCGACCTGGAGAGATTCGGCGCGCAGTTTGCCTATACAGTGGACGGCGGCGAATTGGGGGAGCTGCAATATGAAAACTTCAACGCCGCCAGCGCAGAGGTCCTCTGTCATGGCGTGAACATCCATCCGGGCAGCGCAAAAAACAAGATGAAAAACGCCCTCCTCCTCGCCATGGAGTTCGCCTCCCTCCTGCCTCCCGCCGAAACGCCCGCCCATACCGAGGGCTACGAGGGGTTCTTTCACCTCAACGGCATGGAGGGCACGGTGGAGGAGGCCCGGCTGCACTATATAATCCGGGACCACAACAGAGAGGCTTTCATGGCCCGCAAGCAGGCCATGCTGGACGCCTGCGGCTATCTCTGCCGCAAGCATGGGAAGGATTGCGTGGAACTCCAGCTCCGCGACAGCTACTACAACATGAAAGAGTATATCCTCCCCCATTTCCACCTCGTCGAGTCCGCCCGGCGGGCCATGGAGTCCTGCGGCGTCGCCCCCATCATCACCCCCATCCGCGGCGGCACGGACGGAGCGCTCCTCTCCCACCGGGGCCTTCCCTGCCCTAACCTGAGCACGGGAGGCCATCATTTCCATGGCAGATTTGAATTCATTCCCCTGGAATCCATGGAAAAAATGGTGCAGGTCCTCCTTGCCCTCTGCCGTCTGCCATAGCCCAGTTTCACCAGCTTACGGCGCGCCCATCCCGGACGTTTTTCCCGGAAGAAACGTAAAATCTTCTTTACAATAAAAACTATGAACTCTTTTCGGAAATTGATGTATTTTTGTCCCTGTCTTGCTATAATAGAGGGCGTTCAGTCGGATAAATTTGCATCAAAAGGAGCCCCGCTGCCGTGAACGAAAAAGAAAAACATCCCGCTCCCAAGCGGCGTTTGAATAAAAAGCATGTACTCGTCGCTATTCTCCTCGTGATTCTGGCCGCCGCCCTCACCGTGTTCGGCTTCGTCGCCGTCAAGTGGTGGCCCGTATGGAAACAGAATGTGTTCTACTTCCTCTTTAAAGAGGAGCCGGAGGAGGCGGAGCTGGCCCCCAGGCCCTCCTTTGTCCTGACGCCCTCCCCTTCCCCCACGCCCCTGCCCACTTCCACGCCGGAACTGGAGTCTGCGGGTCCCATCCCCACGCCCACTCCCACACCAGTCCCCACCCCCGTGCTGGACGATTGGAACTTTGTGGACGAGGACACGGAGATCCATATTGAGGAGGTTGTTCGGGAGAAGGTGCGCTTCTACGTGGCGGACGTGAAGGTCAGGGACGCCGCCGTCATTGGCAACGCCTTTGCCAACGATAAGTTTGGGGATTACCACGAGAAAACCTCCGTGATGGCCCAGAAACACGACGCCGTCTTTGCCATGAGCGGCGACTACTGCGGCTTCCGCGACGAAGGTATCATCATCCGCGACGGCGTCCTCTACCGGGACAACCCCGATTGGCGGGAAGTGGCCGTGCTTTTCAAGGACGGCACCTTCACCGTATACGACAAGCGTCAGGCCCCCTCCGGGGAGGAGCTGGTGGCCATGGGCGCCTGGCAGTCCTGGGCTTTCGGCCCGTATGTGCTCAAGGACGGCGTGCCCCGTGAGAGCTTCCCCGACACGCCCAACCTTAACCGTCTCAACCCCCGCGCCGCCCTCGGAATCGTGGAACCCAATCACTTCATTTTTATTGTGGTGGACGGGCGCTGCGAGGACAGCGAGGGCATGACTCTGGTGGATCTGGGCAAAGAGTTCCTCGACCGGGGATGCACGGACGCCTACAATCTCGACGGCGGCGGCTCCGCCACCATGTATTTCAACGGCCGCCTGGTCAACAGCCCTCTGGGCTCCAACCGCCAGCGCGCCATCAGCGACATCATCTACATCGCCCCGTAATCCGGGGCCTTAGGAATGCGGAGGATTCTATCCATGAACACCGTCGTGCTGATCCCCGCCTACCAGCCGGAGGCTTCCTTCGTCCCCTACGTGCGCGAGCTGTGCGCCAGCGGCTGCAACCGCATCGTCGCGGTGGACGACGGCGGCGGAGAAAAATATGCAGCTATATTTGCCCAGATATCTGCGCTGCCCGGCTGCACTGTGCTTACCCACTCTGTCAACCGTGGCAAAGGCCGGGCCCTCAAAACGGGCTATGAGTATATCCTCCGGCACATGGCCGGCGCTGCGGGCGTCGTCACAGCGGATTGCGACGGGCAGCACAGCGCCAAGGATGTCCTGCGCCTTTCCGCTCTCCTGGAGAAGGGCGGGGATGGCGTTATCCTGGGTTCCCGCACGTTCGGGGATAAGAGCATCCCACTCCGAAGCCGGTTTGGCAACAACGTCACCTCCTGGATCTTCGCGCTGCTCTATGGACAGAAGCTCTCCGACACCCAGACCGGGCTGCGCGGCATTCCCATGCGCCATCTGGGCTGGATGTGCGGAATTGAGGGAGAGCGCTTTGAGTATGAAACCAATGTGCTCATCCAGTGCAGGCTGCG
>JAHZEH010000167.1:3669-5120 GCA_019421925.1 Clostridia bacterium | reverse complement strand
TGGGCAGGGAGTGCTCAAGCAGGCCCCTCAGCCGGGGGCGTTCCACCTGTTCATTGAGCAGGGCGGTCGCGCGGCTGTCCCTGGCATGGCCGCAGAGCTGGGAGAGGGCGCTCTGGGGATTTTCTCCAAAGCAGTCCCGCCAGAGGGCGAGCAGAACCCCGCCGTCCACCTGCTCACGGACCCGCTTGCCCTGAGCGGCAGGGGTGCGGCTGGGACTGGAAGGACGGGGGCGGTTGTTCATCGGTTTTCCTGGGCGGGAAGGGGGACGCTTTTGGTTTGAATTCATTTTTCCTCCGCGGCTGCGTAAATCTCCCGCAGCACGTTTTCTGTGCCGTCCCCGGCGGGGGCGGCTCTCATCAGTGCGGCCATCTTTTCCCGTTTACTGAAGAGGGCATTGATGGCGTCGAGCAGGCTCTCCTTGGTGACGTCCTCCTGGAAGAGGACGTCGGCCCAGCCCTTGCGCTTGAAATAGTCCGCGTTGAGGAGCTGGTCGCCCCGGCTGGCCGACAGGGGCAGAGGGATGAGCAGCATGGGGATGGCCAGGGCGAGGAATTCAAAGATGGAATTGGCTCCGGCGCGGGAGATGGCGAGGGAGGCCGCAGCAAAGACGTCGGGCAGCTCCGCACCCAGATATTCGTACTGGCGGTAGCCTGCAAGCCCCTCGTGCGCCGGGGAGAGCTTCCCTTTGCCGCAGAGATGGACGATGTCGAAGCGGGGCAGGAGCTGAGGCAGATTTTCCCGCAGCGCGTCGTTGAGGGCTGCCGCTCCCTGACTGCCGCCCATGCAGAGCAGGATGGGCTTGCTGCCCTCAAACCCAAGGAAGGTCAGCGCCCGCCCCCGATCCCCGCCGTAGAGCTCCTGACGGATGGGCGTGCCGGTGCAGACGGCTTTGTTGCCCTTGATATGGGGGAGGGTGTCCTCAAAGGTGACGAGGACCTTGCTGGCAAAGGAGACCGCCAGCTTGTTGGCCAGGCCGGGGGTGTAGTCGCTCTCGTGGAGGATGACGGGGACGTGGCGGCGTTTGCCCGCCGCACAGACCGGCACCGATACGAAGCCGCCCTTGGAGAATACGAGAGCGGGGCGGATGGCCTTGATAGCCTTGCTGGCGTCGAAATAGCCGGCGATGACCTTGAAGGGGTCGGTGAAGTTTTTGAGGCTGAAATACCGGCGCAATTTGCCGGAGCGGACGCAGTGATATGTAACTCCCGGAATGCTGGAGACCAGCTTTTGCTCCATCCCGTCCTTCTGGCCCAGGTAGTGCACCTCATACCCCTTGGACTGGAGGTGGGGGATGAGGGCTATATTGGGATTGATATGGCCGGCGGTGCCGCCGCCCGTCAATACAATGGTTTTCATGGTCTGTTCCTTTCAAATGTGTTGCGCTGGCGGCTTTCTTTTTGCGCCGTTTTGCGCTACATTATAGTATGTAAAAGCACCTGGCAGGGGTGCCA
>JAHZEH010000167.1:473-3659 GCA_019421925.1 Clostridia bacterium | reverse complement strand
CAGGGCGCTTTGAACCTCTGATAGAATACCATGCAATCCACAAAGGGGCAAGCAATACCCTTTGAAATGAAGGGAAATCATACCATGAAATATGCTGTTTTGAGGGCTTCCCACGCCAATTCCCGCTACGACGCCTGCCTGGACCGTCTCACTGCCGCAGAATGCGCCTGCATTCTCAGGGGGATGGGCGTGGAGACGGAGCTCAACTGGGAGAGGCCGGGGGGACTGCCCCTTTTGACGTTTGAGGGGGAGCTGGGAGAGGAGGCGCTTGCCGCGCTGGGAAGGCTGTCCACCCTCCAGGCCCTCTTCGAGGTGCACGGGGGGATGCTCAGGCCCGTGATGCCGCCCTCCCCCTTCCGCTGTGCCGCCGAGATGCCCTCTATTTTGAAATACAAGGGCAAGACAAACGAGGTTTTCACCCGCCTCATGATCAATCTTGCTGTTTTTTCCAGCAGTTATGCCCGGCAGTGGGGGGGAAAGCTCGCCCTTTTGGATCCCATGGCGGGCAAGGGCACGACGCTCTTTTGCGCCCTTGGGTATGGCTATTCCTCCTGCGGCATTGAGCTCGATGCCAAGGAGGTGGGCGAGGGGGTGCGTTTTGTCAAAAGCTATTTTCAGCACGAGGGGATGAAGCATACCTGCGAGCGCAGGTCGCTGACAGTGGATGGAAAGGCGGCCGCACAGTCCACAGAGTATTTGACCGCCGCGGACCCCCAGGCTTTCAGGGCGGGGGATACCGCAGCCCTGGAGATGATCTGCGGGGACTCCTGCCAGGCGGACAGGCTCTGCCGCAAAAAGCGGTTCCATATCCTGGCGACCGACCTGCCTTACGGCGTGCAGCATGGCAACGGCGCCAGCAAGAAGGGGAGCGATACGCTCGCTGTTCTGCGCAGGGCCCTGCCCCGCTGGAGCGGACTGCTGCTGCCCGGCGGAGTTGCCGCCTTCAGCTTCAACAGCTTCACCCTCAAACGGGAGGAACTGCGCCAGGCGGCTGCGGACGCGGGGATGGCGCCCCTGACCGGGGGAGTTTACGACACCCTTGAGCACTGGGTGGAGCAGGCCGTCAACCGGGACATTGTTCTTGCCCGCAAGGATTGATTGTTTTTCCGGTCTGTGGTATTGTTCTTTTATCTGTTAATTTGATAAGTATATCTTTGAAGTTCATAAGGAGAACGTCTATGAAAAAGCCCTATGTAACCGACTACTTTGGCGCGCGCGTCTTTAACGATGCCGTGATGCGCGCCCGCCTGCCGGAGGCCACGTACACCGCGCTGCGCCATGTCATCGACGACGGGGCGGAGCTGACCATTGAGCTGGCCAACGTGGTGGCGGAGGCTATGAAAAACTGGGCGGTGGAGCTGGAGGCCACCCATTATACCCACTGGTTCCAGCCCATGACGGGGCTGACGGCGGAAAAACACGACGCCTTCATCTCACCCGACCCCAAGGTCGAGGGTAAAGTGATTCTGGACTTCAACGGCAAGCTGCTGGTCAAGGGGGAGGCTGACGCCTCCAGCTTCCCCAGCGGCGGCCTGCGCGCCACCTTCGAGGCCCGCGGCTATACCGCCTGGGACTGCACGAGCCCTCCCTTCCTGAGGGACACCGGCGCCGGGGTGTGCACCCTTTGCATCCCCACAGCCTTCTGCTCCTTCACGGGGGAGGCGCTGGACGAGAAAACGCCGCTGCTGCGCTCCATGGAGGCCATCAGCCGGGAGAGCACCAGGGTGATGCAGCTTCTGGGCCATGAGGACGTCCACAAGGTGGTGCCCAGCGTGGGCGGCGAACAGGAGTATTTCCTGGTGGACAAGAGCTTTGTCAAGCGGCGCAAGGACCTGATTTACACCGGCCGCACGCTCTTCGGCGCGCCCCCCGCCAAGGGGCAGGAGCTGGAGGATCAATATTACGCCAGCATGAGCGAGCGGGTGGCCAAATATATGGCCGAACTCAACGAGGAGCTGTGGATGCTTGGGGTTACGGCCAAGACCCAGCACTACGAGGTCGCTCCCGCACAGTATGAGCTGGCCCCGGTCTACGCCACGGCCAATATCGCCACCGACCACAACCAGCTCGTCATGGAGATGATGCGCAAGGTGGCCGACCGGCACGGGTTTGTGTGCTTCCTGCATGAGAAGCCCTTCAACTGGGTCAACGGCAGCGGCAAACATAACAACTGGTCCCTCATCACGAACACGGGCGTCAACCTGCTCAAGCCGGGCAAGGACGAGCGGGAGAACGAGGTGTTTTTGACCTTCCTGGTGGCGACGATTGCGGCTGTGGACGAATACGCCGAGGCGCTGCGTTTCTCCTGCGCCACCCTGGGCAACGAATGCCGCCTGGGCGGCAACGAGGCGCCCCCCTGCATTATCTCGGTCTATGTGGGCCAGCAGATCTGCGAGATGCTCGACCATATTGAGGCGGGAGACGGGGGCGGTCTGCGCAGGAAGGAGAAGATGAGCATCGGCGTATCCACCCTGCCCATCCTGCTGCGTGACGAAAGCGACCGCAACCGTACCTCGCCCTTCGCCTTCACAGGGAACAAATTTGAATTCCGCATGGTCGGCTCCAGCCAGTCCCTGGGCCTGCCCAACACGGTGCTCAACACCATCGTGGCCGAGGAGCTCTCCCGTATCTCCCGCAAGCTGGAGGAGATGGAGGGGGATGTGCACAGCAATCTCAAGGCTGTCCTCGCTCAGATGGTGCGCGAACACAGGCGGATCCTCTTCAACGGCAACAACTACTCCGAGGAGTGGAGGGTCGAGGCGGAGAAACGGGGGCTTCCCGCCATCAACAGCACGGTTGAGGCGGTTGAGCATATGACGGACGGGCGTATCGTGGATGTGTTTTCCCGCCATGGGGTGCTCAGCGAGGTGGAGTTGACCGCCCGCAAAGAGATCGGTCTGCGCAGCTATGTCAAGCACGCCATGATCGAGGCCGTAACCATGCTCAAAGTCTCCCGCCAGAAACTGCTCCCCGCCTGCGTAAAGTACTCCGGGGCCCTGGCCAATGCCGCCGCCGCTGTGGAGGGGGTGGGCTGCGACGCCGGCCCCCACCGGGTTATGCTGGAGACGCTGTGCAGCGCCATCTCCGATTTCCAGGAGGCCATTGGCACCCTGGCCCTGGCCTACGAGGGCGTGCAGAACATGGGGAAGGACAATCTCGCCCGCGCGCGGGCTGTGCAGGAGTTCA
>JAHZEH010000167.1:0-405 GCA_019421925.1 Clostridia bacterium | reverse complement strand
CTTGAGATCATGGTGGATAAGGAGTTCTGGCCGCTGCCCAGCTACGGCGAGATGATGTTCAATCTGAATTGAGGGGGATTTGCGGATGGCGCAAAACCAGAATGCCTCGGAGGGGGCGAAGCGCATCACATTTTTGTTGGGCAGGCTGACCGTCCTTCGCTCCATTTTGCGGACTCAGCCTGTAAGCCGCCTGTTTGACCTGTGCGACGCTGTTGCGTCGGGGGACGCGACGCGGGCGGCCGGGCGATACCATGCCATGACGGCCGCGCTGCTGGAACAGAATACCCGCAGGGTCACGGGGGATATCTGGAAGGATTTCATCTTTTCAGAGATGCTGGAATCCTACAACCGCTTCTCCGTCCTGGCGGCGGAGTTGTCGGCTACCGGTTTCTTCAGTGATGTGGA
>JAHZEH010000166.1 GCA_019421925.1 Clostridia bacterium | reverse complement strand
GTGGACAATCAAATTCGTGAAGCGGGCGAACAGACCGTATTCCAGGTGGGCATCCATGGCCTGCATCACGAGTTGATCAAACTGCTGGGACGCCTTAAATACCGCACGAGCTATGGCCAGAACGTCCTGATGCACTCCATCGAGGTGGCAAACCTGGCAGGTATCATGGCCGCCGAGCTGGGCGCAAACGTGGCCCTGGCCAAACGGGCCGGCCTGCTGCACGATATCGGCAAGGCGGTCGATCATGAGATCGAGGGCTCTCACGCCCAGATCGGCGCTGATCTGGCCAAGAAGTACCGCGAAAACAATCAGGTTATCCACGCAATCATGGCCCATCATAACGACGTCGAGCCCAACACGGTGGAAGCCGTATTGGTTCAGGCGGCTGACGCAATTTCCGCCGCAAGGCCGGGCGCCCGCAGGGAGACGCTGGAAAATTACATCCGCCGGTTGGAGAAGCTGGAGGAGATCGCCAACTCCTTTGAGGGAGTTGAGAAATCCTTTGCCATTCAGGCTGGCAGAGAGGTCCGCATCCTGGTCAAGCCCGACGTGGTGTCCGATGCGGAGACCGCCCTGGTTGCCAAGGACATCTGCCGCAGGATTGAGACCGAGCTCGATTATCCCGGCCAGATCAAGGTCAATGTAATCCGTGAGACGCGGGCAACCGATTTCGCAAAATAAACCCACGACAGGAACTGGGGGGATGCCATTGGCGTCCCCCTTATTTATTTGCGCAAAACAGTTGACCGTTTTGTTAGATCAGGTGTAATATTTAAACAAGTTGTTTTTCTATAAAACACGGGGGGAGGAGATGGACGTGATGACAACTGGCGCGTTGATTGTAGCCGCCGGCCTTTCATCCCGAATGGGGCAATTTAAGCCCTTGCTCAAGCTCGGCTCCCGAACCATTGTGCAGAGGCTGGTTGAGAGCTTTGACGCAGCTGGCGTCTCCCCCATTGTCCTCATCACGGGTAATCAGGCCGAGGTACTTGAGGAGCATTTAAAGTCCTATCCCGTCGTCTGCCTGCGCAACGGAGATTTCGCCACCACGCAGATGTTCGATTCCGTGGTCATTGGCCTGCGCTATCTGCAAAACCGCTGCGCGCAGGCGCTGTTTACGCCCGCAGATATCCCTCTTGTGACCCAGGATACTCTGAGAAAGCTCATAGATTCAGGCGAACCGCTGGCCTGCCCTGTGTACGGCGGCAGGGAGGGGCACCCTCTTCTGATCTCCAGTAAACTCTTCTCATCCCTGCTGCAATACAAAGGGAACCACGGGCTGTACGGCGCTATCATGGAGTGCGGCCATCCCAAGAGGGCCATTCCCGTGGAGGACCAGGGGATACTCTTTGATATTGATACCCCCCAAGATTATGAGACGCTTCTTCATCTCTATCGCCGGCAGACCATGCGCCCTGAGATTACCATTGCCCTGGCAATGGAGGGCGAATTTTTCGGTCCGGAACTTGCCCGCCTTCTCACCTGTATCGGGACGGCCCGTTCCATGAAGCCCGCCTGCCAACAGGCCGGACTCTCCTACAGCAAGGGCTGGCGGCTCATCAACGAGGCGGAAAGTCAATTGGGCTATCCCCTGGTTCTCCGGCAGCATGGCGGAAAAGACGGCGGAAAAACGCTCCTGACAGAGCGGGGCTCCCAGCTCCTGCGCCAATACCACATCTTCGAGGCGGAGGCTAAAAACTCCCTGGCCGGACTCTTTGCCAAGCACTTTTCACAGCCCTTATGAGAGGGGGGAGCGACATGGACAGAACCGTTCCGTCCCGGCGCTTGACCCTTCTGCGGCACGGCCGTCCCACATTCCCAGGCGGCGAGAAGCTCTGCATAGGTTCGATGGACCTCCCTTTGAGCGAGGAGGGCATTCTACAGGCTCGGGCCCTGTCTGGTGTTCTGGAGGAGTCCGCCCCCTCAATTCTATACTGCAGCCCCGCGCTGCGATGCAGGCAGACGGCCCAAATCCTCTCGGGCGGACGAATTCCCATCGAAATCGTAGACGGACTGCATGAGCTGAACATGGGGGCGTGGGAGGGGCTTACCTTCGCCCAGAGCCGCCTCCGGTATCCAGAACTCTATCGGGCCAGGGGGGAGGACCCCGAGAACCATCCGCCCCCCGGCGGCGAAACCTTTGCCCAGGGACGCACCCGCTTCCAACAGGCCATCAGCCCCCTCCTGGAGAAGGAGTGCGACGTCTGGGTGGTGTCGCACGCCGGTGTGAACCGCCTCTACCTGGCTTCCCTTGTCAATCTGCCCGCAGGCAAACTGCTCGATCTGCCCCAGCCCTACGGATGCCTCAGCCGGGTGCTCTGGCGGGGAGGGACGGCCCAGCTTGAAGCGCTGGGGGAAATGCCGATGGCAGCACCTGACGCGGCCCAGTGCGGGCTCATCCGGATGCGAAACCGGGTCCCGCCCCGGATATCCGCCCACTGCGACGCAGTCGCGCGTAAAGCAGTTGAGCTCACCCTGGCCCTGGAAAAAGCGGGAATTCCCCTCAACCGGGCGGTGATAGAGGCCTCCGCTCTCCTCCATGACATCGCCCGGCCCAACGGCAGGGAACACCCCAAAATTGGCGCCCGCCTACTTTTTCAGGAGGGCTATCCCCAGGTCGCCCGGGTCATTGCATCCCACCACTGTCTGATGGAAGAGGATTTGCAGCGGGTGACAGAGGAAACCGTCGTCTTTCTGGCTGACAAACTGATTGAAGAGGACCACCAGGTCACCCTCTCCCGGAGATTTGAGCGAAGCCGTGAAAAATGCGGCTCACCCCAGAGCCTGCTCGCCCATGCCCAACAATTTGATCAGGCATTCGCCGCCCAGGCGCTCGTGGAGCGTACTCTCAAAGCAAAGGATGGTCTGCTATGAAAAAACTGCTGAGTGAATTGAAAAGACTCCTGGAGGAGGGCCAGAGCGCTGTTCTGGTCACGGTCACCGCAAGCTCGGGCGCAACGCCCCGCGGAGCGGGCGCCCGGATGCTGGTCTCCGCCCAGGGGCGGGTCTGCGGTACCATTGGTGGCGGGGCGGTCGAGTTCCGTTCCACCAAGCTGGCAGACGACGCCCTGAAGAGCCGACAGTCCTGCACCAGCCGGTTCCAGCTCTCCTCTAACCAGGTGGCTGACCTGGGGATGATCTGCGGCGGAAACGTCACCGTCTACTTCCAGTATATCGACGCCTCCCGCACGGATATTGAGGCGCTGGCCGAAAGAGCGCTGAAACTGATGGAGGAGGGAAAGTCCTGCTGGCTCGTCACGGAGATCTCCGACGGGAGCGAATGGGGCCTCTCGCTCTATGAAAACGGCAGCCCCAATCCCGCACTGCCCCAGCCGGTGTTAGACGCCCTGAACAAACCTCTCGTCAATCTGACGGTGGATGGAAAACAATATTACGCCGAGCAGCTGACCTATGCCGGCAGGGTCTTCATCTTTGGCGGCGGCCATGTGGCTCAGGAGCTAGTGCCCGTACTCTCCCATCTGGATTTTCGCTGCATCGTGTTGGACGACCGGCCGGAATTTGCAAATGACGCCCTTTTCCCCGCCGCGGAGGAGATCATTCTGGCCGGCTTTGACAGAATTGCGGACGTGGTATCGATTGGTGAGCCCGACTTTGTCGTGGTCATGACCCGGGGTCATCAGCATGACGCCACCGTGCAGAAGCAGGTGCTCCGTACTCCCGCCCAGTATATTGGCGTCATCGGCAGCAGGCAGAAGGCACAGGGCGTCGCCAGAGCATTGATGGAGTCGGGCTTCACCCAGAAGGATGTCTCCCGCATCAAGACGCCCATCGGCCTGTCCATCAAGGCGCAGACCCCCGCGGAGATCGCCATCAGCATTGCGGCCGAGCTCATAGAGAGAAGGGCGGAAAGGAACGGCCTGTAACCCCATGCATCTGTTGATTGAGGGCCCCATTGGGGTGGGAAAAAGCACGCTTCTGCTTCGGGAACTCCGTCCCTTTTCTTCCTGTACCGCAGGCTTCGGAGTTATGCGGCTGCTGGGGGAGGAGGGGGAGACCGCAGCCTTTTGCCTCAAACCAGCCGGGGAGATCAGCTCCCCCGCAGAGCCTTATGTTCCCGGCGCGGGTATCTTTCTGGAGCGAACGCACCAGGGATGGAGGCGCCGCCCAGAAGTGTTCAGCACGCTGGGCGTCTCCCTGCTCCGTCCGGTGCCCGGTACAAAGTTTATCCTGCTGGATGAGATTGGTGGCTTTGAATTGCACAATACCGCCTTCATGGAGGCGCTCGAGGAGGCACTCCATGGGGATATCCCCTGCGTGGGCGTACTCAAGTCTCCGGGCAACCAGGCCTGCGTCAAGCAGAAACTGCATCTTGGCCAGGAGCAGGAGGAATTGTATGAAAGGTTCCGGGCCCGCATCCTCCAGGATACCAGGATTACTCTGCTCCCCATGAACTCCCGGGAGGACCCGGAGATTCTGAGGGCTCTTCGAAAATTTTTCTCGCCATAGAAAAGGATCGAGTTATTTTAAAAAATAACTCGATCCTTTTCTGCTCCTATGGATAAAAACAGATAAGGGATTTCACCTTCTTGCGTGAAAAGCCCACCGATGTATTTTCAGTTACTTGTTGACAGTTATAAATTTTTGGAATTATGATGAGTTTGTGGGGGAAGATGTGTTTATCTGTATCTGCAATCCTCCCAATTCGAATGTCAGTGGTTGCAGCGGGGCTTATTCAGGCCCTCTCCCATCAGCTCGTGCATTTTTTCCACCGCCTGGTTGGAGAGAAAGGCGATGCGGCTGGGCTGACCCTCCAGGGTTTCCCCGGCGATGGTAACGCCATTATTATTCTCCTCGTAGTCCAAGGGAAGTCTGCGGGAGTACATCTGGCCGGTGGCCCGGTCCCTGACATGGAGCAGGACCTCCCCGGCCTCAATGACTTCAGGCGCGTCAAATTTTTCATAGAGAAGCCCCATCTGTCCATCCAGCGCTTTCAGAATCCATTCGTAGAGCTCTCCGAGCTGCTCGCGGCTCTCCGCACCTGCAACCGCCACCAGATAATCGAGCATTCTTGCAATCTGCAATTCAACTTCCGCATAGGGATCTCTCATAGCAAATACCGCTCCTTTCCTGCGTCTATGCCGAGTATACAGTATATTTCCCATAAATTCCACTGTACGCTTTGTTTTCCATGCATGATTCCATGCATCGTACCA
>JAHZEH010000165.1:364-5202 GCA_019421925.1 Clostridia bacterium | reverse complement strand
CGGAAATTATAGAAATGCAAATCAATCAGGCGCTGCTGGATGCGCAGCACGTTCCCCCCAGATCTGCCCGTGGCGGTGAGCCCGGCCGAGGCGGGAATGGGGGAGAGCAGCGAGGCGCACAGCAGGACGCCGGCCATAAACTTAACGGTTTTCTTCAATCGCTGACCTCCTTGTTTTCCATAGTATATCACAGATTTGAGAATTTGTGATATGATGGGAAGCGAAAGAAGGTGAGGATATGCAGTGCGGATGTCCGGAATGCGGCGCACTCATGGCGCAGTCGGTCCACGGCCTGGAGAGCGAATGCCGCTGCCCCTATTGCGACTACTCCTGCAGCGCCTGCCTGGGGACGAACAGCGTGCAAAAGAAGGGCGAATATCAGATGCCTGAAAATTTTCAGCGGATACTGCTGGAGGAGGAGTGGAAGCGCCAGCATGGGAAATAGGCCGTTACAGGAGGATATGGATGGACGCGCGATGGATCTTGCGCTGAACTACCTCTCGGGCAGGGACCGCAGCGAGCTCGAGATGAGGCGCTATCTGTCCCGCAAGGGCTGCGGCGAGGAGAAAATCGGGGAGGTCATCGGGCGGCTGCGCTCCTATGGCTATCTCAACGATGAAAAATACGCCCGCATGCTGGTGGAGAGCGGCGCGGGTTCCAAAGCTCTGGGCAGGCGCGCCATTGCGCAGAAGCTCTACCAGCGCGGTATTCACAGGGATACGGCCCAAACGGCCCTGGAGGCGGTTGGAAGCGAAACAGAGCGGGAAAACGCCCTTCTCTGGGCGCGGAGACTGGCCCCAAAGCTGGCAGAGGAGGAGCCTCTCAAGCGCAGGGCAAAGCTGTCCCGCAGGCTCCAGGGCAAGGGTTTTGGCATGGACGCCATTTTATACGCCCTGCGGGCTGTGGAGGGGGAATCAGAAATTTATGGAGAAAGCGGGGACATGTTCGATGGAGATTAGACAGGCGGTCGCTCTGATGCTGCTGCAGAGCGGGGAAGCATTCCTCTCCGGGGAGCTTCTGAGCGAGCGGTTTGGGATCTCCCGCGCCGCTGTGTGGAAGCATGTCCAGACGCTGCGGGAGGAGGGCTGGCAGATCGAGTCCGTGCCCCATAGGGGCTACCGGATCGTCCGGGCTCCCGACCGCATGCATCCGGCGCTGATCTTCCAGCGCCTGGAGACCAGCCGGTACGGCCGCAACCTGGTTTGCCTGGATGAGTGTGATTCAACCAACATCCGGGCGCGCACGCTGGCCCAGGAGGGCGCTCCTGACGGCACGGTGGTGGTAGCCCAGGAGCAGACGGCGGGCCGGGGCAGGAGAGGGCGTTCCTGGGTGTCTGAGCCGGACTGCAATATCTATATGAGTCTGGTGCTGCGCCCACCGGTCCGGCCTGAGGAGGCCCCAAAACTCACGCTGGCCGCCGCCCTGGCCGTCCAACAGGCGGTGGCGCGCGTCTGCGGCGCGGAGGCGGGGATCAAATGGCCCAACGACCTGCTGCTCCGGGAACGCAAATTCTGCGGCATTCTGACCGAGCTGAGCGCGGATGTGGAGAGCATTCACTTCGCGGTAGTGGGCATCGGGGTCAATGTCAACGCCCTGGAGTTCCCGCCGGAGATTGCGGAGGTGGCTACCTCTATCCGAGCGTATACCGGGGAGCGCGTCGAGCGCAATACCCTGTGCGCCGCCATTCTTCTGGAGCTGGAGCGTCTGATGGAGCTCTGGCAGGAGCAGGGCTTCGCCAGTCTGATGGAACGCTACCGGCAAAAGAGCGTCACTCTGGGGCAAAACGTCCGCATCAGCGGCGTCAACTCAGAGGTGACAGGGGTGGTTGACGACTTCGATGAGATGGGCAGAATCCTATTGAGGACAGAGACGGGGGAAATCCAGACCATCGTCTCGGGAGATGTGACACTAAGGAGGATATAACATGCGTTATGAGGGGACTTTGACGGATATTGAGGGCATCCGGGTGGGCCACTACACGGATAAGGAGGCCCTGACGGGCTGCACCGCCATCCTCTTCGACAGGGGCGCGGTCTGCGGCGTGGACGTACGCGGGGCCGCACCGGGCACAAGGGAGACCGATCTGCTTCAGGGCTTCCACCTGGTGGACAAGGTCAACGCCATCATGCTCACGGGGGGCAGCGCCTTTGGTCTGGCCTGCGCAGACGGCGCCATGCGCTATCTGGAGCGCAACGGCGTAGGCTTCCGCTCTGATCCGGTGGTGGTGCCCATCGTGCCTGCGGCGGTCATCTTTGATCTGGCAGTCGGACGCAGCGATGTGCGGCCCGACGCGGCGGCGGGGGAGATCGCCTGTGAAAACGCCATGTTTTACCCTGTGGAGCAGGGGAATGTGGGCGCTGGAACAGGGGCGACCATCGGCAAGCTGCTGGGCGGGGAGTTCGCCGCCAAAGGGGGGCTGGGCAGCGCCAGTATCTGCCTGCAGGGCGGTATCATCGTTTCCGCGCTGGTGGTGGTCAACGCCCTGGGGGACGTCTATAACCACAAAACCGGGAAGATCATCGCCGGCCTCAACGAGGGGGGCAGGTTCCTGAGTACCATGGAAATTCTGTGCGGCCGTGCGGGCGCGCCGGAGGCCGCTCCCCAGGCGGGGGGCAACACCACCATCGGCGTGATCGCCACCAATGCGGCGTTGACCCGGGAGGAGGCCAACCGCCTGGCCACCCTTGGCCACGATGGATTGGCGTTAGCCATCCGGCCTGTGCACACCCAGTTTGATGGGGATACGCTTTTCGGCGCTTCTACCGGGGAAATACCTCTGGAGGACAAAAGCCAGCTCCTTGCTGTCTTCGCTGCGGCTACGGAGGCGGCTGCCCGGGCGGCTCAGAACGCCGTTGTCCCCATGGACTGATCGGGAGGGGCCATGATTATTGGGATTGGCCTGGACATGATCGAGGTAGAGCGCATTGAGAGGGCTGTCCGGAGAGAAGCCTTTCGTGAGCGCATCTACGCGCCCGGAGAGATCGAGGCCTTGTCCCGGCGGAATTGGAACGCCCAGTCCGCCGCGGGAGCCTTTGCCGCCAAGGAGGCGGTTTCCAAGGCTCTGGGCACCGGATTTGGAGCGGTGGGGTGGACGGAGATTGCAATTCTCCACGACGGGAACGGGCGCCCTTGGGCCGAGCTGTCGGGCCGGGCCCGGGAGAGATTTCTGGAGCTGGGCGCCCGGATGCTGCACGTCAGCATCACCCACCTCTCGGGGCTGGCGGCTGCCCAGGCAATTTTAGAAAAGTAAGGAGGGAGCAGGCATGCCCCAGAGCGTACTGTATCCGGAACAGATGCGGGAGATGGAGCGGGTCATGATGGAGGAGCAGGGGATTCCCGGGATTGTGCTGATGGAGAATGCCGGGTCCGCTGTCGCCCGTTTTGTGTCGGACAAGCTGGAAAAGCCCTCCCATGTGCTGGTTGTCTGCGGCAGAGGAAACAACGGCGGGGACGGATATGTCTGCGCTCGCCATCTGGCGCTTCTGGGACATACGGTGACGCTCTGGTGCACCGCTTTCCCCAAGGGCGGGCAGAGGGACGCCCGAGCCTGCTGCCAGGCGATGATCGCCTCGGGGATTATCCCGGCCTGCATCAGCGACGGGGAGTCCCTGGAACTGGAGAAGGGCCGGGCGGGAAAGCCGGATTTGGTGGTGGACGCCCTGTTTGGCATCGGCCTCTCCAGGCCGGTCCAGGGCGTGGAGGCTCTGCTTATCGAATGGATGAACGGATGCGGCGCGCCGGTCTGTGCCGTAGATCTGCCCTCTGGTATCGCGGGGGACACGGGGAAGGCGCTGGGCCCTGCCGTTCAGGCGCGCTGGACGGTGGCCTTCCAGGCCGCGAAAATCGGGCATATGCTTCTTCCGGGCCGGGCACACTGCGGGGAACTGCATGTCGTCCCCCTCTCCATTCTGAGGGAGGAAACCCTGGAGGGGGTGCATACCCAGTGGATAAGGCCGGGCGATCTGCTCAGTGCCCTGCCTGTCCGAAGAATGGAGGGCCACAAGGGCGACTATGGCCACGGCCTGCTGATCGGCGGAAGCGTGGGATATGTGGGCGCGGCCCTGATGGCGGGCCGGGCGGCCCTGCGCAGCGGAATTGGGCTACTCTCCATTGGGACGCCCCAGAGCGTCGCAAGCGCCCTGTGGGCGGGCCTGCCCGGGGCTATGACCCATCCCTTGGAGGAGGCGGGGGGAAGACTGTCCCAACAGGCTATGTCCGCCTTCTTTGAATTGATGGAGGGGAAGAGCTGCTTTGCCATAGGCCCAGGGCTGGGCAAAACAGAGGCCGCCCTCCCCATGATCCGTGCTCTGTGTGCGTCGGGGAAGCCGGTTGTGGTGGACGCCGATGGGCTCAACGCTCTGGCGGGGAATCTGGACGCCCTGGCCGGGGGCAACGCGGTGCTCACTCCCCACCCGGGGGAGATGGCGAGGCTGTGCGGCAGGAGCGTAGGTCAGGTTCTGGAGAATCCCGTGGAGTGCGCCTCCGATCTGGCCATGCGGCTGGGCGTGGTCGTGCTTCTCAAGGGGGCGACGACGGTCATCGCCGACCCGGACGGCAACGTCACCTTCAATACGGCGGGCACCCCGGGCCTCTCCAAGGGAGGGAGCGGGGACGTGCTCACCGGTATCATTCTGGCCCTTCTGGGGCAGGGGATGAGCTGCTACGATGGGGCCCGTTATGGCGCTTTGATCATGGGCCGCGCGGCGGAGACTGTGGGGAAACCGGCGACCTGCGTGGTCGCCGGGGATGTGATTGAGGCGCTTTGCCAGGTCTTTGCCGGATAGCCGGGACATAAAAATACAGGGGCAGGTCCCAAGGGCCTGCCCCTGTATTTTTAT
>JAHZEH010000165.1:0-354 GCA_019421925.1 Clostridia bacterium | reverse complement strand
TGTCGTAGATGCTGAACTGGGCCTGATAGAGCTGGGCGTACATGCCGCCCCTGGCGAGCAGTTCCTCATGCCTGCCCTGCTCTGCGATGCCTGCGTCGTCGATGACAACGATCTCGTCGGCATTCTTGATGGTGGAGAGCCGGTGGGCAATGACGATGGTGGTCCGGTTCTGGGAGAGGCTGTCAAGCGCCCGCTGGATTTTGACCTCCGTTTCCGTGTCCAGGGCGGAGGTGGCCTCATCCAGGATGAGGATGGGAGGATTACGCAGGAAGATGCGGGCGATGGAGATGCGCTGTTTTTGGCCGCCGGAGAGCATAATGCCCCGCTCTCCCACATAAGTATCGTAGCCACCGG
>JAHZEH010000164.1 GCA_019421925.1 Clostridia bacterium | reverse complement strand
TTTCGACGGGTTCGGATTTCATTGCTCAGGCTAAATTACAGGATACCAAAGCGGGGAGAATTTGTACAGGGATGCATCCCTCCAGGATGCCGGCACAGAAAGGAAGTGGAACCCATAATGAGGATCAGGACAGTTCTGGGCGATCTGCCCGGGCAGGAGATGGGGTTTACCGATACCCATGAGCATGTCTACTGCAAAATGCCCGAGTGGGTCAAGGACCGCACGCTGGAGATTGCGGACATCACGAAGAGCACCCAGGAGCTCAAGCTGTTCCGCCAAAGCGGCGGCTGCACCATTGTGGAGGGGACGCCGCCCGACTATGGCAGGGCGCATCCCCGGGCCCTTTGTGACATGAGCAGGGAGAGCGGCGTGCATATCATCGCCTCCACCGGCTTTTACCTTCACAGTTTCCATTCGGAGGAGTGGGCCGGCTGGGCGGTGGAACGGACAGCGGAGCAGTTCATCCGGGAACTGCGGGAGGGAATGGCGGGTACGGATATCCGGGCCGGACAGATCAAGTGCGCGGTGTCCCGCTTCTTCCTGCATCCCCAAGAGGAGAAGGGACTGCGGGCGGCGGCCCGGGCGCAGAAGGCTACGGGCGCCCCCATCTGGATTCACCACGGCGGCATCATGGGCCATGAGATACTGGACGTGCTGGAGGAGGAGGGGGCCGACCTGTCGGCCGTCGTGCTGGGCCACTGTGACCGCAATCCTGACCCCTATGACTACCTCGCCTTTGCCCGGCGGGGGGTGAATGTCTCAGTGGACGATTTCCCCCATATCGGCAACCACCCGGTGCAGTGCCAGGTGGATTTCATCAAGGACATGGCTGACCACGGTTATCTGGAGAAGCTGGTGCTCGCCATGGATCTGGGCCGCAGCACCTATCTGCGCTCCTATGGCGGCGGTCCGGGCTGGACCTACCTGCCCGACAAGATGGCGCCCCGCCTCAGGGCGCAGTGCGGATTCACCCAGCATGAGCTCGACCTTCTCCTGGTGAAAAATCCCGCGGGCATCTATGCCCGGTTTTAGGAGGGCGGTCCTGTCGAAAATCCCCCGGAGGGCCAGAAGGCCGCCGGGGGATTCTGCATGGTACGGATGTTTAGGAGAGCGGGGGCAGCAGTTCTCCGATGGTACAGGGAGTAAGACCCCTCTCCAGCAGGCCGCTGATGATCTCGGGCAGGGCCTCCACCGTGTCCTTGACAGGGTGCATCAGGATGAAGTCCCCGGCTTTGGGATCGCGGAACACACGGCGCAGAATGGCCGCCTTTCCCTCCCGCCGCCAGTCGATGGTGTCGATGCTCCAGAGGACGCTGCGGTAGCCCAGGGACTGGGCTGTTCTTGTGCAGGACTCGTTATAATCCCCGGAGGGCGGAGCAAATATAGTGGGACGTATCCCGGTGATCTCCTCGACGAGGTCGCTGCAGCTCTCAATCTCCCGCTTGCAGCGCTCAGCGTCAATCTCGCTGTGCATGACGTGGTAATAGCCGTGATTCCCCAGCTCGTGCCCGGCCGCCGCGATGGCCCGCAGGGCGTCGGGCTCCTTTTCCGCCCACTCCCCCAGGATATTGAAGGTGATATGCAGATTGTTTTCCTCCAGGATGCGCAGAATATCGGGCAGAAATTCCGTGCCCCAGGCGACATTGCACTGGATGGCGATGCGCCCGGATTGGGTGTCGCCCGTGCGGTAGGGTTCGTCGGGCTGTCCGGAAAAAGCCGCCTGGCTTCCGCCGCGGATCCAGAGCAGGAGCAGCGGGACGCAGAGCAGAAGAATCAGTGCGCAGAGGATGCGCAGCGCCATTTTCTTACGCAATGTTATTCACCCCCGCTGTATTGTATGGGGGAATGGGGCGGGTCAGAACATCACCTGGTTAAACTCTTGAAATCCTCCCCCATCTGGGCGGCGAACTCGCCCACCGCCAGGAAGACGTAGTTTCCGCTGCGCAGGGAGACGGCGTCCTCGAGGAGCCCGGAGGCCTCCTCCTGGCCTTTAAACTCCTGTTTGAGCTTGTCCAGACGGCTTTGCAGGGCGGCTTCGGCCTTGTCGGCCCCCTCTTCCCTGGACGCCTTGATGACGGCAACCACATGGGGCTGGCCGTCAAGCAGGCTCTCGCGCACGTCGTAGCTCTCTACGGTGTCCAGGTCCAGGCCGTAATCGGTGGTAAGGAGCTCCTGGGGCAGAGCGGCGAGCTGAGGCGTTTCGTAATCCTCTATGAGCTGGTCCACAAGGGCAGTGGGAGAGATATTGGTGTTGCCCTCTCCACAGGATGCTAAAAATGCTGTGCAGAAGAGCGCCAGCAGTGTTGCGCGCAGGACGGGTCGGTATTGCATGATTCTATAACCTCCTTTGTCCGTAGGATGCGCAGCAGGGCGGAAAATATGAGGGCTTGCATGCAGAAAGCGGACGAAAAAAGGCGGGCGGCAGAGGGTTTTAACTCTGCCGCCCGCCTTTGCTCTGCCCGCACTGGGGCCGTCAGGAGAGATGATACTTGGCTTTGACTAGCTCTCTGGCGAATTCCAGATCGTGGAGCGCCTCCTCCGGCCACTCCATCTCGCTGTTGCCCGAGGCGTGGGTTACCCGGCGGATGAGTTCATCCGGGGCGATGCCGAGGGCTTCAGAGAGGACAAAGAGCTTGTTCACCGTAACGCTGGATTCCGCCTTCTCGATGCGAGCCAAGGTTTTGGCGGAGATGCCGGCAATGGTTGCAAGTTCGTCAATGGTGTAGCCGGCCTGTTTGCGCAGGGTGCGGATTGAACTGCCCAGTTTGCGCATGGCGGCGGGATGAGAATTGGCGAGTTCGCTGGTTTTCATGGCAGGGCCCCCTTTGCGAATAATAAAGGATAATTATAAAAAGAACAGGCTTTATATGGGTATTTTATCACACAAAGACTATAAAGAATATACGGAAATTGGAAGTTTTTGGAGCGCGAAATTTAAGCAAACAATATAATATATTTCATTATAATGTGAATTTTGCGATATTGCAAGAAATTGAGACAAAAAAGTGTGGAATCGTATGGAGCGGATGAAAGCGGTGCGGGAAAACGGCGCAATGGCTGTACAAGGCCCCTTGCGGTTGGTATAATGCAGATAATTGAGAAGAGAGGGTGAGCCTGTGCACATAACCATTTATGACGCTACTTTGCGCGAGGGCGCGCAGAGCGCGGGAGCTTCTTTTTCCCTGGAGGATAAACTGAAGATCGTGCGTCAACTGGATGAATTGGGAGTGGACTACATCGAAGCGGGCAACCCCGGGTCCAACCCTAAAGACGCCCGGCTTTATCAGATTCTGAAGGAGAACCCGCCCAAACATGCAAAGCTGGCGGCCTTTGGGTCCACCTGCCGGGTGGGCGTCGTACCGGAGGACGACTACAATGTATGTTCCCTTCTGAGCGCCCAGACGCCGGTTGTCACCATCTTTGGCAAGAGCTGGGACTTCCATGTCCGCGAGGTGCTCCGTACTGACCTTGCGGAGAATCTGCGCATTGTGGAGCAGACCGTCCGCTATCTTAAGGAACAGGGGAAAGAGGTGGTTTTTGACGCGGAACACTTCTTTGACGGCTGCAAGCACAACCTGGAATACGCCCTGGAGGTGCTGCGCACGGCGGAGAAGGCGGGCGCGGATTGGATTGCCCTGTGCGATACCAACGGCGGGTGCATGGTTCATGAGATCGAGCAATATACCCGGCTTGCCTCGGGGACGGTCAAGGTGCCCTTGGGCATTCACTGCCACAACGATACGGGACAGGCGGTCTCCTGTTCTATCGCGGCCCTGCGCAGCGGCGCGTCCATGGCCCAGTTGACCCTCAACGGCTGGGGGGAGCGGTGCGGCAACGCCGATTTCTTCACGTTGGTGCCCAATCTGCAGCTCAAAATGGGCTGCGACTGCATCAAGCCGGAGGCGCTGAAGAACCTGGTGGAGATCTCCCGCGCCACCTATGAAATGGTCAACCGCACGCCGGACAAGCGGGCCCCCTATGTGGGCCGGGACGCTTTTTCCCATAAGGCCGGCATGCATATCGACGCGGTGAACAAAGCGCCCGCTTCCTTTGAGCATGTGCCGCCGGAGAGCGTGGGGGCCAGCCGCAGGATACTGCTCAGCGAGATATCGGGGCGGGGGGCTCTGATTACCAAGATACGGGCTGTGGTGCCCGAGATGACACGGGACAGCCCCTTTGTCGGGGAGCTGCTCGACGAGCTCAAACGGATGGAGAGCCACGGATATCAGTTTGAGGGGGCGGACGCCTCCTTTGAGCTCCTGGTGCGCCGCAAGCTGGGGCTGGTCAAGAGCTATTTTGATTTCCGGGAGTACAAGGTGGTGGGCTGCGATCCCTCGGACGCCGGGCATACCGCCACAGCCATGGTACGCATGATTGTCGGCGGCGTGGAGGAGATCACCGCCGCGGATGGGGACGGTCCGGTAAACGCCCTGGACAGGGCGGCCCGCAAGGCGCTGGAGCGCTTTTATCCCGAGCTGGCCGAGATGCGCCTGACCGACTTCAAGGTGCGCGTCATCACAGCAAAGGGCACCGCCTCGGGCGTGCGGGTCATGATCGAGTCCACGGACGGCAGAATGAGCTGGACCACTGTGGGGGTGGACAGCGATATTCTCAAGGCCAGCAGCAGGGCGCTCATGGACTCCCTGGTCTTCAAACTGCTCAAGGGGGATCTGGAGAAGGAATGAAAGAAGGAGCGGGGGAACATGTTCCCCCGCTCCTTGCGTATCAGTCCCTGCTGGGGCCGGTGTGCTCCTCCATAGGGTTGACGTGGATGACGACGTCCGCCACGTCAGGATTTTTCATGAGGGCCTCCTTGATGCGCAGCGTGATGTGGTGGCTGTCATGGACAGTCATATTGCCCGGCACAGAGATCTTGACAACCACAGAGAAACGGTTCCCAACCGGGCGGGCGCGTACCGAATCGAGATGATCCACCTCGCTCTCCTGTTCCACGATGGCGCGGGCCTGCTCCAGGATAGGCCGGCACTGCTTGGAGGTTGTGTCCATTAGAACGATGTAGGCTTCCCGCAGGATGCGCGCACCTTGCAGGCCGATCCAGGCGGAGACGATGATACCCACAGCGCCGTCCAGCCAGCGCAGGCCCACCTGGTTGCCCAAAATACCCAGCACTGTACCGGTTGTGACAAAGATATCCGCCTTGTGATCCTCCGCGTTGGCCAGCACCAGGGGGTTGCGCATGCGCTTGCCCGCCCGGCCGCAGTAGATGGCCAGCAGGGTTTTG
>JAHZEH010000163.1 GCA_019421925.1 Clostridia bacterium | reverse complement strand
AGCTGCTGGATGAGATCGAGGGCAGCAAGGGCCGGCCCCTGGGCAATTTCCTCTTTGCTCTGGGCATCCCCGGGGTGGGCAGCAAGACCGCCAAGGATTTGGCCGCCCGCTTTGGGACGCTGGCAGCCGTGCGCAGGGCCACGGAAGAGGAGCTCCTGTCCATCGACGAGATCGGCGGCGTGATCGCACAGAGTATTCTCACCTTCTTTGGAGATGAGCGCATTTCTGCCCAGATTGACGAACTGCTGGAACTGGGGCTCAGACCGGCAGAGGGTGCGCCCAAGGCGGAGGAGGGCCCTTTCGCGGGCAGGACCGTGGTGCTCACCGGCACCCTCTCCCGCTATAAGCGGGAGGAGGCCGCGGCGATCATTGAATCGCTGGGGGGCAGGGTGACGGGCAGCGTCAGCAAAAAGACCAGCCTGGTGCTGGCGGGCGGGGAGGCGGGCAGCAAGCTGGAGAAGGCCCGCAAACTGGGCGTCCCCGTCATGGAGGAGGAGGAGTTTATCCGTTTGGTCTCAGATGCGAATGGGAATTGAATGTGGGGCGCAGATATGGTACGATAAATTCCATTCTGCCAGATACGGCACGCGTGGAAGGGTGAGATAAATGAGACTGGGCAAACTGAGCAACGAACAGCTTCAGAGGCTGATTCTGGATAAATTTGAGGCGAATCGGCCGGAGGTGGTGCTCCATCCTGACGTGGGGGTGGACTGTACGGCGGTGGATCTGGGCGGAGAACTGTGCGTGCTCTCTACCGACCCCATCACAGGGGCGGCCAACAACATCGGAGCGCTGGCCGTGCACATCTGCTGTAATGACGCGGCAGCCTGCGGGGCGGTCCCCGTGGGGATTCTGACAACTCTGCTCCTGCCCCCCGAAGCGGACGAGGCCCTGGTGGACCGGATTGCCAGCGAGGTAGCGGACGCCGCGCGGCTGGCGGGAGTGGACGTGCTGGGAGGACATACCGAGGTGACGGATGCCGTCACCCGTCCGGTGATCTCCGCCACAGTGGTTGCTAAAGCGGCCCGGGAATCCCTGATCTCCTCCGCCAGGATGGAACCCGGGGACGATCTGGTCATGACAAAATGGGCCGGACTGGAGGGGACCTCCATCATCGCAGCGGACTGTGAGGAGAGGGCGCGGGAGGTGCTGACCCCGGAGGAGTGGGGGAGAGCCTGCGCCCTCAAGGACTGCCTCAGCGTCACCCGGGATGCGGCCATTGCCATGGAGCATGGGGCCAAGGCCATGCACGACATCACGGAGGGGGGCGTGCTGGGGGCCGCCTGGGAGATGGCGGAGGCCTCCCGCTGCGGACTGCGCCTCAGCCTGGAGCGGGTGCCCCTGCTGGACGTGACGCGCAAGCTGTGCGGGCATTTTGGTCTGGACCCCTACCGGCTCATCGCCAGCGGCGCCATGCTCATCGCATGCCAGGACGGCCCCGCCATGGCGCGGGCCCTGCGGGCGGGCGGAATTGAGGCGGCCGTCATCGGCAGAGCGGTTGAAACAGGGGTCTTTTGCGAGCGGGGCGAGGTGCTCCCGCCTGAGGCGGATGAACTGCTCAAGCTGTTTTAAGGGGGCGCGACCGGAATAATTTGCCTGGGCGGCTTTCTTTTGTGTGCCGGAATTGATATAATGATATATAAGATCATGACCGGAGCTTGGGCGGAAAAGACGCCGGAGCGGGGTCGTGGGAAGGAACCTGGATGAAGTGCCGGAGGGCCTGAGGCTTCCGGCGAAGGAAGACGGAGGGCAGAGAGTTGGCAGCCAGCATGACAGGGTTCGGCCGGGCCACGGTGGAGCGGGACGGCCGGGAACTTACCATTGAACTCAAGAGCGTCAACCACCGCTATCTGGACATCGGCATGCGTTTGCCGCGGACCCTGAGTTTCCTGGAGGATACGGTCCGTGGTGTGCTCAGCGCCAAGCTGGCGCGGGGGCATGTGGACGTGTTTGCCAACTATAAAAACACCCGCAGCGACTCAAAAACCGTCATGGTGGATGAGCCGCTGCTGCGCGCTTATCTGGACGCCGTGGGTCAGGCGTCCCAGAGCACCGGCATCCTCAATGATGTGACCCTCTCGAGCGCCCTGCGCTTCCCCGACGTTTTGACCGTGGCGGAGGCGGAGGAGGACCGGGACGCCCTGTGCGCCCTCTGCATGGAGGCGGCCGCTCTTGCAGCAGATGAACTGGCGGCCATGCGGGCGGCGGAGGGTGAAAAGCTGGCCAGGGACATGAACGCCCGGGCGGATGCCCTGCTCGCACTGGTGGAGCGCATCGAGGAGCGGGCCCCCGGCGTGGTGGTGGACTACCGGGACAAACTCCAGGCCCGCATCGCGGAGCTTTTGACGGGCGGGGCCCAGGTGGACGATGGGCGGCTCGCCGCCGAGGTGGCCTTCTTCGCCGACAAGGCCAACATCACCGAGGAGCTTGTCCGCCTGCGCAGCCACATCGCTCAGTTCCACAGGATGCTGGCCTCCAGTGAGGCGGCGGGGCGCAAGCTGGACTTCATCGTCCAGGAGATGAACCGGGAGATGAACACCATTGGCTCCAAAGCAGCGGATCTGGAGATTTTGAACGCCGTGATCGAGGGCAAGGGCGAGATCGAGAAAATCCGCGAGCAGGTGCAGAATATCGAATAAGGGGTTCCTCTATGAATATGAAACTCATCAACATCGGCTTTGGCAATATCGTCTCCGCTAACCGCCTGATCGCCATCGTCAGCCCGGAGTCGGCGCCCATCAAGCGCATTATCCAGGAGGCGCGCGACGGAGGCAGGCTCATCGACGCCACATACGGCAGACGCACCCGCGCTGTGATTGTTATGGACAGCGACCATATCATCCTCTCTGCGGTTCAGCCCGAGACCGTCGCCCACCGAGTGGACGCCAAGGATGCCGCGCTGGACGTGGAGGACGATTTCGAAGAAGAATAAACAACAAGGGGGAAGCAAGATGCTGAAGGAAAAAGGCCTGTTGCTCGTCATTTCCGGCCCTTCCGGCGTCGGCAAGGGCACCATCTGCAAGGAACTGGTCAAGCGCAACGCGAACATGAATATCTCCGTGTCCGCCACAACCCGCAAATGCAGGCCGGGCGAAGTGGAGGGCGTGAATTATTTCTTCAAAACAAAGGAAGAATTCCAGCAGATGGTGGAAAAAGGGGAGTTTCTTGAGTACATGAAGCTCTTCAACAACAACTACTATGGCACGCCCCGGGGTTATGTGGAGCAGGAGCTCAAGGCTGGCAACGACATCGTTCTGGAGATTGACTACCATGGCGCCATGAACGTCAAGAAGGCCTATCCCCAAGCCGTGCTCATCTTCATCGTCCCCCCGAGGATCGAGGAACTCAAGGCCCGTCTCGTCGCCCGCGGCAGCGAGACCCCCGAGGAAGTCGAGGCCAGACTGTCCATCGCTATCAGCGAAATTACCGCCGCGGAAAATTACGACTATGTCGTCGCAAACGATCTGATAGAAAATGCGGTTGCCACGGTGGAGAGTATTGTCAGCGCCGAGAAGAGCAGGGTCAGCCGCAATCAGGATTTCATCGCCAAGCTTAAAGGAGGAAAATAAATTATGATCAACCCGCCTCTCAATGAGATGATGCAGCGCGTGGACTGCCGCTATTCCCTGGTGACAGTGGTGGCCAAGCGCGCCCGCCAGATTGTGGAGCACCCCGATCTCGCGGCCGACGCGGCGGATAAGCCGGTCTCCGCGGCGGTGGACGATCTGCTCAGCGACCGTCTTGCCTACGAGTGTGAGGGCGTGCTCATGAACGCCTACCCCGATCAGAAAAACTAACCCATGAGGACCGAGGAGAAAAGCGTGGTGCTGGGGGTCACGGGCTCCATCGCCGCCTATAAGGCCGTGGAGATCGCCAGCCGCCTCAAAAAGCACGGCGTGGGCGTATATGTCATCATGACCAGGTCGGCCTGCGAGTTTGTGACGCCCCTCACTTTTGAGACCATTACGGCCCATCCGGTGGCATGCGATATGTTTCATCGGGAGACCCCCTGGGAGGTTGAGCATGTCTCCCTGGCCAAGCGGGCGGATGTGTTTCTTGTCGCTCCTGCCAGCGCCAACTTCATCGGGAAGTACTGCCACGGCATTGCAGACGACATGCTCACCACCACGGCCATGGCGGCCAGGGCCCCCATGCTCATCGCCCCGGCTATGAATACGAATATGTACCTTTCCGCCGCCAACCAGGCCAACATGCAAGCCCTGGCTGAACGGGGCGTGCGCTTTGTGGAGCCGGACAGCGGCCTTCTGGCCTGCGGGGACATTGGCCCCGGCCGGCTGGCGGAGGTGGACGCTATCGTGGAGGCAGCGATGGGCCTGCTCTTCCCCAAACGGGATTACGAGGGCCTGCGGGTCATGGTGACTGCCGGGCCTACCCGGGAGGCCATCGACCCGGTGCGTTATATCAGCAACCGGTCCTCCGGCAAGATGGGTTACGCCGTGGCCGCCGCCGCCGCCGGGCGGGGCGCAAAGGTTACGCTTATCTCCGGGCCGGTCCATCTCGCGCCCCCGGCGGGCGTGGAGGTGGTCCAGGTACAGAGCACCCAGGAGATGTATGAGGCAGCCCTGGACTGCTTCGAGCGCTGCGACGTCGCCGTCAAGGCGGCAGCTCCCGCGGATTTCACTCCCTGTGAGAGGGTGGACCATAAGATTAAGAAGGGGGAGGGGGACCTGGTGTTGGCCCTCAGAAAGACCCCGGATATTCTGAGCGCACTGGGGGAGCGCAAACAGAAGCAGTTCCTGTGCGGCTTCGCGGCGGAGACAAACGACGTGGAGGCCTATGCACAGGGGAAGCTGGAGCGCAAAAACCTGGACATGCTTGGATGTGGATACCAACGCGGTCACGCTCTTCTTCCGCGAGGGCGGGAAACTGGAGTGCGAGGGGACGAAGCGGCAGGTTGCCGAGACCCTTCTGGATGAAATCAGAAAACGCCTTGTGCAGGAATGACCCAAAGCCCGGCCCGCGACAATTTGCGAAGCCGGGCTTTTGTTTCGCCGGATTTTATGAAAGGGGGGATTGGGATGAACAGGTTTGCCCAGGTGCTGGTGGATATCAACTGTACCAGCCTGGACCGCGTCTTTGATTATCTCCTGCCCGAGGGCATGGAAATAGCGCCGGGACAGCATGTGCTGGTCCCCTTTGGCGGGGGAAACAAGCCGGTTGAGGGGTTTGTGCTGGGCCTCTCTGATGTATCGGGATATGATCCCGCGCGGCTCAAGTCCATTGTGCGGCCCCTGGAGCGGTTTACGG
>JAHZEH010000162.1 GCA_019421925.1 Clostridia bacterium | reverse complement strand
TGGTGGAGCATATCGGATTCGAACCGATGACTTCCACACTGCCAGTGTGGCACTCTAGCCAACTGAGCTAATGCCCCAAACGCAAGATTTATTATAGGACAAGTCGCTCGGTTTGTAAAGAGTTTTTTGTCAATTATTTTATATTTTTTGCACGGGCGATGGGGAGGCCGTAGGCGTTGCACACGGTCCCGTCCTCCTCAAGCAGCAGGCGGTAGGGCTCGCAGCCGTCGAACATGGAGAGGATTAGGCGCTCATCTTCGGGACTGTTTGGCGCATAGCCCAGCTGTTCCAGCTCTTCCAAGCTGCAAAATGGGCGCATCTGATTCACCTGCCTTTTGCTGGGGAGATGCCGCGCCTGCCGTGGCGCGGGAAGGGGCGCTTTCAGTTGTCCAGCTTGGCAGCCAGGGCTTTGATCTGCGCCAGTTTCTCCGGGATGTTGATGTGCTGCGGGCATTTCTCCAGGCATTGCCTGCAGGCCACGCATTGATGCGCCTGATGGGCCTCGCCTGCGGCGCGGTAGGCAGGAAGGAAGGTATCCTCGTCCTCCGTTGTGGCGTAGCCGTTATAGAGCTTGAACATGAGGGGGATATCCACCCCGGCGGGGCATTCCATGCAGTAGCGGCAGCCGGTGCAGGGCACAACCTTGCTGTCGAGATAGACCTGGGCGACCTTTTGGAGCAGGACGCGCTCCTGCTCTGTCAGAGGCGCGAAGGCGGACATGGTGGCGATGTTGTCCTGTACCTGCTCCATGGAACTCATGCCGCTGAGGACCACCATGACATTGGGCTGGGAGGCGGCGAAGCGGATGGCCCAGGAGGCGGGGCTGCGCATGGGTTCAGCCTCCTGGAGCATTTTGCATCCCTCCGGACAGAGGGTGGCCAGTGCACCGCCCCGGACGGGCTCCATTACCACGCAGGGCAGGCCGTGCTCCACCAGAACGTCATACTGCCCCTTGGCGTTCTGGAGCAGGTTCCAATCCAGATAATTGAGCTGAATCTGGGCGAAATCCCAGTCGTGCAGGGCGATAATCTCCCTCAAAACCTCTGGTGTGTCGTGGAAGGAGAAGCCCAGCTGGCGGATCCTCCCGGCCTCCTTCTGCCGCTGCAAATAGCCGATGATGTCCAATTTGCGGTAGGTTTTCAGCTTATCGGAGTCCAGCGCGTGGCAGAGGTAGAAATCAAAATAGTCCACCTGGCATTTCTGAAGCTGCTCCTCAAAGATGCGCTCCACATCCTCCATGCTGCTCACCATCCAGCTGGGCATCTTGCTGGCCAGATAGAAGCTGTCCCGGGGGTATTTTTTGAGGGCCTGGCCGATAAAGGTCTCGGACATGCCCCCGTGATAGGGATAGGCGGTGTCAAAATAGTTGACGCCGTGGGCGTATGCATAGTCGATCATGGCCTCGGCGGCGGGGAAATTGATGTCCTTTTTGTCCTCCGAGAGTTTGGGCAGGCGCATACAGCCAAATCCCAGCAGGGAAATCTGTTGGGAGGTATTTTTGTAGGACCGGTAGAACATGGCGGATCCCTCCTCTATGATGGTATCTTATTTTATCATGTTGCCGAGGGAAAATAAATGGACTTGCCTGAGGGAATTTAATAGGGGACGGGTTGTGTGGTATGCTATCCTGAGCAATGAAATCCGAGCCCGTCGAAAAGGCCTAAATTGGCGTGCTTCTTTGTTCTCACCCCTTGGCATAGAATCACTATGCCGCGGTTCCCGACCTTGAGACCCATCCAATTCAGGCCCTTTCGATCCTTTGGAGTTTGCAAAGCCATAGAGGATGGCAGAGCAGGGAAGAGGAGGGAGGAATCCTTGCCTGATTCCGACAGGCGACGACGCTGCTGCGGCGTGTTCTATGGCTCTGCAAACCGTGGTTCGGCTTTCATTGCTCAGGCTAAATAGAATAAAATATACGGAGGAACGATATGAACATCAAATTGAATGACGGCGTGACGCGGGAATTCCAGCAGGGTACCGCTCCCCTCGAGATGGCCAGAGAGCTGGACGGCGAGCTCTACAAGAACGCCCTGGCCGCCCAGGTGGACGGAAAGCTGTGCAGCCTTTACAGCCCTGTGGAGAGCGACTGCGAGGTCAAAATCCTCACTTTTGAGGACGAGGGGGGCAGATGGGTGCTGCGGCACACAGCCTCCCACGTTATGGCCCAGGCGGTCAAGCGTCTGTTCCCCGAGGTCAAGCTGGCCATCGGCCCGGCCACGGAGAATGGGTTCTACTACGATTTTGACAGCGAGAGGACCTTCTCCCAGGAGGACTTTGCGGCCATTGAGAAGGAGATGACCAGGATCAGCAGGGAGAACCTGCGCCTGGAGCGCTTTGAGCTCCCCAGGGAGGAGGCCATCCGCTTCATGGAGGAGCGGGGCGAGCCCTATAAGGTGGAGATCATCCGGGATCTGCCCGAGGACGCGGTGATCTCTTTCTACCGGCAGGGGGACTTTGTCGACCTGTGCGCCGGCCCTCACGTGGGCTCCACGGGCAAGGTCAGGCATTTCAGGCTCACCCATGTGGCGGGCGCCTACTGGCGGGGGGACAGCAGAAGGAAGATGCTTCAGCGTATCTATGGAACGGCCTTTACCAGGAAGGAAGAGTTGGAGGCCTATCTCACCGCGGTCGAGGAGGCCAAGAAGCGGGATCACAATAAGATCGGCCGGGAGCTTGAATATTTTACCACAGTGGATATGATTGGCCAGGGCCTGCCCATCCTGCTCCCCAAGGGGGCCCGCGTCATCCAGCTCTTGCAGCGCTTTGTGGAGGATGAGGAGCGCCGCCGGGGCTATCTGCTCACCAAGACCCCTCTCATGGCAAAGAGCGACCTCTATAAGGTCTCCGGACACTGGGACCACTATAAGGAGGGCATGTTCGTCATGGGGGACGAGGAGAAGGAGGGGGCGGAGGTGTTCGCGCTGCGGCCCATGACCTGCCCCTTCCAGTATCAGGTTTTCCTCAACCGCATGCGTTCCTACCGCGACCTGCCCATGCGCCTGGGGGAGACCTCCACCCTTTTCCGCAACGAGGACTCGGGCGAGATGCACGGGCTCATCCGGGTGCGCCAGTTCACCATCTCCGAGGGCCATCTGATCTGCACGCCTGAACAGCTGGAGGAGGAGTTCCGCGGCTGCGTGGAGCTGGCCAAGTTCATGATGGAGGCCATCGGCTTTGACCAGGACGTGACCTACCGCTTCTCCCAGTGGGACCCCAACGACCGGGACAAGTACATCGGGACCGAGGAGCAGTGGAACGAGGCCCAGGACGTCATGAAAAAAATCCTCGACCACATCGGCATCAAATACACGGTGGGTGTCGGGGAGGCCGCTTTCTACGGCCCCAAGCTGGACATCCAGATGAAAAACGTCCACGGCAAGGAGGACACCCTCATCACTGTGCAGATCGATCAGATGCTGGCTGAGAATTTTGGCATGGAGTACGTGGACAGGGATGGGGAGAAGAAGCACCCCTATATCATCCACCGTACCTCCCTGGGCTGCTATGAGCGCACTCTGGCCCTCATGCTGGAGAAGTACGCCGGGGCGCTGCCCACCTGGATTGCTCCCGAGCAGGTGCGCATCCTCTCGCTGACCGAGCGGACGGCGGATGTGTGCAGCGAGATCAACGGTGTGCTGCTGCAGGAGGATATCCGCAGCGAGCTGGACCTGCGCAGCGAGAAGATCGGCTATAAAATCCGCGAGGCCCAGATGGAGAAAGTGCCCTATATGCTCATCGTGGGCGACAAGGAGGCAGAGGAGGGCCTGGTGGCCGTGCGCTCCCGCAGGGACGGCGACCTGGGGACCATGACGCTGGAGGACTTCCTCGTGAGAATTCAGCAGGAGATTGACGAGAGGGTCCACGATTGAAAAATCCATTGACTGCGCCGTCTGCGCGTGGTATACTACAGAAAGCGTGAAAAGAAGGAGCCGCCCGCTTCTCGCCAGCCGGATTGCACCGGACTGGCCCGGATGCCGCAAATCCGGTGGAATGAGATGGAAAATGCCCCCCCAACAGGCGGGCAATACCAGTTGATTTTCAGAGTGGGTGCGCTGCACCCACTCTTTTCATGATTGGCTGTCAACTGACAAACATTATTCGGAGGTGTGTACCAATTAGCGTCAACGATTTGATGATCAATGAGGAAATCCGCGACAGGGAAGTTCGCGTTGTGGATGAGGCGGGCGAACAGCTCGGCGTGATGTCCTCCGCCGCTGCTCTGGCACTGGCTGAGGAGCGCGATTTGGACCTTGTAAAAATTGCGCCGCAGGGGAAGCCGCCTGTGTGCAAAATCATGGACTACGGCAAGTACCGTTTCGAACTTTCCAAGCGTGAAAAAGAAGCACGCAAGAATCAGAAGGTCATCGAGATCAAAGAAGTACGCCTTTCGGCGACCATTGACCAGCACGACCTGGAAGTCAAGGCAAAGGCGGCGACGCGTTTCCTGGCGGACGGGGACAAGGTCAAGGTTGCAATACGCTTCCGTGGACGTCAGGCGACGCACAGCGAGATCGGCATAGACGTGATGAGGACATTTGCTGAAATGCTCAAGGATGTCTGTGTGATCGATAAACCGCCCAAGCTGGAGGGGCGCAACATGAGCATGTTCCTCTCAGCCAAGCCTGAACCCAAAGCAACGAAGTAAATCTTTACCACTTAAGGAGGATATCCCATGCCTAAGGTTAAAACCCACAGGGGTGCTGCCAAGCGGTTCTCTCTGACAAAATCCGGCAAGATCAAAAGGAGCAAGGCGTATAAGCGCCACATCCTCACCAAAAAGACCACCAAGCGCACCCGCAACCTGCGCAAGACTGGTTATATTGCCGAGTGCGAAGAGAAGAACATCAAAAAGCTCATCCCCTATAAGTAATCGAGGAGGTTTCATACTGTGGCTAGAATCAAAAGAGGCGTAAACGCCGTTAAGAAACGCAGGAAGATTCTCAAGCTTGCCAAGGGCTACTATGGCGCCAAGAGCAAGCAGTACCGCGCGGCCAACCAGGCTGTGATGAAGTCCCTTCAGTATGCCTACGTCGGCCGCAGGCTCAAGAAGCGCGACTTCCGCAGCCTCTGGATTACCCGCATCAACGCGGCCGCCCGCTTGAACGGCCTCTCCTACAGCCGTATGATCAACGGCCTCAAGCGCGCTGAAGTTGCCGTGGACCGCAAGGTGCTCGCCGACCTGGCTGTCAATGACGCTGCGGCTTTTTCTGAGCTCGCCAGCATCGCCAAGGCGGCCCTTTAAGAACCGCTTCTGCTTTTCGGATAAAAAAACA
>JAHZEH010000016.1 GCA_019421925.1 Clostridia bacterium | reverse complement strand
TTCCCATTTTGTTTCATCCTAACCATAATGAAAAGTGCCACAGCCGATCCGTTTATGGTTCAGCCGTGGCACTCTTTTTTATTCTGAAACTTCTGCACTCAAGGCCATTTTTATTATTCCTTCACCGGATACTCCTTTCCTGTTCTTACATAATTTACATTTACAGAATCGACAGAGCGCGTCGGTTCTTGTATAAAAAATGCCGGACAGGGGAATATTCCCCGCCCGGCGCATATCCCGCCGGTTTTCTAAGCAAATTCCTGCTGCAGGCATCCGGTGAAGGCCGGGCCTCCCGGCCCGCACGCAAGGGCAATCTGCTCCTCCCGCCTCCGGGCCAGCTCCAAAGATCCTTGGAGCAGCGCCTCCATTCCGGTGGTCGCTTTCCGCCCTTTGGCATGCAGAACCTGGGCCAGCACTCCAAACCGTTCCCCCCCCCAGGGCAGGCAGCACAGTTCTCCCCGCGACAGCTCCTCCTCAATCGCGGCGAGGGGCAGGAGCGCAACGCTGCAGTGCTCCGCCAGATACCGCTTGATCAGGGTGACGCTGCCCAGGTGGGTCTGGCTCCCCAGGTTGACCCCCTCCCGAACCAAAGCCTGCTTGAGGGCCATGCAATAGCAGCAGTCCACATAGGTGAATACAAAATTGGCCCCATTCAGATCCTCGGGGAAGACCTCCCACCGGTTTGCCAAAGGATGGGCGGGACCCGTAATAAAGAGCAGGGGCTCCCAGAAGAGAGGCACGCTCTCCAGGCCCTGGCTTTGGATGACCTCCATTCCGTAGACATAGGCAAAGTCCACCTCCCGGTTATGGAGGAGCTGGACAAAGCCTGCGCAGTTCCCCATCTTAATGGAGGTGTCCCACTGGCCGTCCGCGGCAAACTCCCGGAAAAAAGCGGCCATGCTGTACTGTCCAATGGACTCGGCCGTGGCGATGCGAATGCGCTCTTTGCGCTCGTCCTCTCCGCGGAGCGCGTCGCACGCCTCCTGCCGCAGGCGCAGGATCTCGCGGGCATACTCCAGGAATGCGCCGCCGCTCTCCGTGAGCAATATCTGCTTGCCGTCCCGCTCAGTCAGCGGCACACCCAGTTCCTCCTCCAGCGCCCGCACATGCTCCATCAGGGTCGATGGAGCGTAATTGAGCACCCGGGCGGTTTTGGCATAGCTCCGTTCCTCCGCCAGGGTTACAAAGGTGACCAGATGCTTGGTATCCACATTTTCCCCTCCTTTTTCATTCCTTCCTCTTCTCAGTCTACTATACCATCCCTCCCGGTTTGATTCAATCTTGACAAGCGGCCAATGAGGGGCCGCAGTTACAGGCACGCTCCCCCAGGTGTCGAAGCAGCGCGCCAGCCCGGCCGTGCGGGCGCGGATTACAACCCAAGGGTTTATGTTCCTGTATTTTATTATGCACAGAAGGCCGCCTATGACCAGGCGGCCTTCTGCCGGATTGCGCAGGGGGATTAGTCGGCCAGGGCGGATTTGGCGGCGATGCGTCCAAAGGTGAGCACATCCGCCGTAGCATTACCGCCCAGACGGTTGCTGCCGTGGATGCCGCCGGTGACCTCGCCTGCGGCGTACAGGCCGGGGATGGGTTCGTCAGCTTCGGTCAGAACCTGGGCCTTGGAGTTGATGGACAGACCTCCCATGGTGTGGTGGATAGAGGGGGCCCGGGGGGTGGCGTAGAAGGGGCCCACTTCAATGGGCTGGTCAAACAGCTTGCGGCCAAACTCGGGGTCGTTTTTGTCGGCCACCATCCGGTTATAGGCGGCCACAGTGGCCTCCAGGTTTTCGGCGGGCATGCCCAGCTGCTCAGCCAGGCCGGCCAGGGTGTCCGCTTTGTAGATGCGGCCCAGGGAGATGAGGGTTTCCACATTCTCAGCGAAGGAGTTGGTCTCCTGCACAATCGTGGAGTCGTTGATATCATAGACAATGCCGTCGGTCTGCTGCTTGATGGCGGCCACGAAGTCATCGCGGCGGGCGTCCTCATTGACGAAACGCTTGCCCTCCTTATTGACGACAATCACGTCGTCCAGGCCGGACATCTTGCGGGCACGGCCCTGGAGCGCGCCCGAGCCGGGGGTGGCCAGGGGATAGACCTGGACATAGTCCATGCCGGTTGTGGCCGCGCCCACGGCTGTGGCCATCACGATGCCGTCGCCCGTCGCGCCGGGCTGGTTGGTGGAAACCATGTCGGGGGTCAGGGCGGGGTTGGACTGCTGGCGCATCTCCTTGTTGTTGCTGTAGCCGCCGGTGGCGAGGATGACGCCCTTGGCCCCGTAATACTCATAGGGGCTGCCGAAAGCGTCGGTGGCCTTGACGCCGGTGACAGCGCCGTTCTCCACAATGAGCTCCTCAGCCTTCATCTCGGTGACGATGGTGATGCCCAGGGTCTGGGCCGTATCGTAGAGGGGTCCGATGAGGCCGGTACCGGCGGGGGCGTCCACCTGGTGGGTTCTCTGCCACAGAGCGCCCGCGCCCTGGCTGACCTTGTCCAGCACAGGGGTGCCCAGGCTCTGCATCCACTCCAGGGTGTCCAGGGTGTTCTCGGCATAGGTGCGGATGAGGGAGACCTTGCCCACCTTGTCGCCGCCGTTGTAGGTCTGCAGGGCGTGCCACTCAGGGCAGTCAAAGAGGGTCTCGGAGCCGGATGCCAGATACTCCTCGTACTTGGCCTTGACGTCAGCCATGAGCTGGGCGTGCTCCTCGTTGGCGGGCTCTTCGGAGATGGCCTTGACCACCGCGTCCTTGAGGGTATCCGTCATGGGCAGAGCGGCCTGGCGCTCCGGGTCGGAGGTGTTGAAGGCGCTGGCGCACCGGTCGGTGTTGCCGCCGATGACAGGCATTTTCTCAATGATGATCACATTGGCTCCGGCCTGGGCGGCAGTGACGGCCGCGGCAAAGCCCGCGCCGCCCGCGCCCACGACGATCAGGTCGGCATTCTCGGTGGTCACAGTCTCCTTCTTCTCGCCCTTGGGGGGCACGGGATCCTGAAGGGCGCTGGGATCGCCGCCCGCCTGCTCGATGCACTGGCGCACCGCGCTCTTGAGCGCGCCGGAGGTCACAGTCGCGCCGCTGACACTGTCCACATTGAGGGTCTGATATTCCACAATATCCTTGGTGATCTTCTCGATGGCGGCATCGCCCAGGAAGCGGGTCTCAGAGTGACCCGGAACTTCCACAGAGAGGATGCTGTCCTCATCCACCGTGACAGTGACGTTGAGATAGTCGTTGTTGCCATAGACCGACGCGGTATACGAACCGGGCGTAAAGAGGGCGGCCTCCTGAGGGGCCTCTGCCGTCTGGGTGGGGGCGGCGGTGGCCTCAGGGGAGGCCTCTGGGGCCGCAGCCTCGCTGCAGCCCGCCATCAGCAGGCCCAGCGCCATCGCCGCCGCAAGGGCGCGATGGGCAAAGCGGGTGTTCTTCATGACATTCTTCCTCCGTTTCGAATTACCCATGGCTTGTGAAAAACAAAACTTGGGCAGGAAAATTATATCACGGTCCGCCTCAGCCCTGCGCACGGAAAACCCGGCGGTTTCATTCCGTATTTCCGGGGGATGGATTCCTGCAGGAGGTATTCCCCGCCGGCGCCCATTGCAAAAGGGCCGGATACAAATCCGGCCCTTTTGTTTCCTGAGATATTTTGAGAAGCGTTGGGATCTTTTTCAAAAATCACCCAACACATACCCCTACTTGATCCCGAATTCGTTGGCGGCAATGGCGTCGCCCACAATGTAACCAAAGATCATGGCGGAGTCAAAGCCCATACCATAGGACTTGCCGTCCTTCTCCTCGAGCGCGCCCAGCACGTCGCCCGCGCCGTAAAGGCCGGGAATAACCGAGCCGTCCTCCCGCAGGATGCGGCCGTCCGTGTCTGCGGCCAGGCCGCCGGTGGTCAGGTAGTAGGTGGGGATAACGCGCAGCAGATAGACGCCGTCGCGGTCGTCGATGAGGGGCAGGTTGGTGCGGCCGGACTCATCCTCCTCGCCCTTCCTGCTGTGCTCGTTGTTGGTCTCAATGGTCTGGACCAGGTTGGGCAGGTTCAGAGCCTCGGCAGCCGCCTCCAGGGAGTCGTAGTGGACAGCCTCGCCCGTCTCAAAGAGGGGCTCGTAGCTCACGCCGTAGGTCAGGCCGTTGCCCACCGCAACGCAGTCTTTGGTGCGCATGCGGGCGGCCTCGTCAAACACATAATAGAAGGTCTCGCCGTTATCGGGGTTCTCCAGAGCGGCAGCCAGCATGGGATGGTTGTTCTTGGTGATGTTGCCGATGGAGTCGCCGTTGATGTTGACGATCAGGCCGGGGGTGGTGTAGTGCAGGAAGGCCAGCTCATATTTGCTCTGGTAAGCGGAGAGGAACGCGCCCAGGGTGCGGCCCATGCACTCCACCATGCCGCCCGCTTCAAGGCCCAGCACGATGCCGTCGCCCGTGCTGCCCTTGGCGCAGTTGAAGGTACGCGTTGCATACTGGGGATAGTACTGGGCCACCATCTCCTGGTTGGCCCCGAATCCGCCGGAGGCCAGCAGGGTGACGTCGGCATGCACCGTCCAGGTGACGCCGTCCTCGCCCTCGGCGACCACGCCGGTGACAGTGCCGTCCTCCGCCTGGATGAGCTCGGTGACGGGGGTGCTATAGATGATGCGGCCGCCCTTCTTGGTGATACGGTCGGCCAGATACTCCATGGCGTAGCCCGCGCCGCCCTGATAAGGGCCGGGGGCCAGGAAGGGGGTGGAGCCGTAGCGGATGCCCATCGTGGCAAAACCAATGCCGATGCTCTGCATCCAGTCCACCATGGAGCCGGAGGCATTGAATATCTTGGTCCAGTAGGGCAGATCGTCGCCGCGCACGGCGTTGTCGGCATTGCGGATCCCCAGGTACATATCGATGTACTGCTGGGGGGTGGCGGCAGCGTCGCCGTCATAGGCAACCTGCATCTCAGAGCCGGCCGCCATGACGCCGCTGTAGGTCATGGGCATAGCGCCGCCGGGGATGTCCATCTTCTCGAACACCAGAACGTTCAGGCCCTTCTCCAGCGCGCGGTTGGCGGCGATCAGGCCGGCAGTGCCCGCGCCCATGATGACCAGGTCCACTTCCTCCTCCACCTGGGAGGGGGTCACAGTGGTCTCGGGGGCGGCGGAGAAATCCTCCACCTTGCCGCCCGCCTGCTCAATGGCCTCCTGCACCGCCATCTTGATGGCGATAGAGGTCAGGGTGCAGCCGGATACGGTGTCCACGGCCACGCTCTGGCTCTCCACAATGCGGCCGGGCATCACGTCCACGGCATAGTTGCCGATGCCCACGGTCTCGTCATGGGTGAGCACCTCGACGCTCTTGATGGCGCCATCCTGGAAGGTGGTGGCCACATGGACCAGGCCCTCATGGCCCCTTCCGGTGGTCACATACTTGCCGTCCTGAAGTCCCTCGGGAGCGGGCTCCTCGCTGGGGGCGGGCTCGGGAGTGGCGGTTGCCTCCGCAGGGGCCTCAGTGGGCGCGGCGGTGGGCGCGCTCGAGTCCTCAGGAGCGGCGGGGGCTGCGCAGGCGCTCAGCAGCAGAGCGAGGCACAGCATAACGCAGAGAATCTTCTTCATGTCTCCTCTTCCTCCATTTATCAGAGTTTTCACAGATTTGACAGGAATCTGTCAACGCTGTTATAGTGATTCTAAAGGATACCATAATGGTACAGTCAAGCATTCCCGGGAAAAAGTTTCACAAAAAGCGCCTGGACATTTGGAGGGAGACCCCATGAAGTATAAAATCGGCGATGTGGCCAAAGCCTTTTGCCTGAGCAAGAACACCCTGCGCTACTACGAGGACAAGGGCGTAATCCTCCCTGCCCACAGGGAGGGCAGCGACTACCGATACTATGACGACAAGCAGATGCACCAGATCGGCTCCCTCAAGAAACTGCGGAACCTGGGGCTCTCTGTCGAGGAGATCAAGGAGTTCTTTCACGGGGTCTCCTTTGACCGCATGCAGGAGCTGGTGGACAGCCGGTTGGCGGAGGAGGAGCGGCAGCTCGCCCTTCACCGCTATCTGGCGGACAGGCTGAGGGAGGATTCGGCGCGCATGAGGGACAGCGCCGCATACGGGCGCATTGTCCGCCGCACCCTGGAAGAGCGATACGAGATGCGCCTGGACAGCATCCAGAACCTGGTGGAGGACCGGGATCTCCAGAGGTTCGCCCCCGCTTGGTTTGACAGCGTCTTTCCCGTTATGAACATTCACAGGTTGGAAATCAGCGACGTGCTGGCGGGAAACGCCTCCCCCTGTTTCGCCCTCTCCGTGGACCCCCGGGGAGCGGAGCTCCTGGCGCTCAACACCGAGAACCCCTATGTGGTGCACCGTCCGGCGCAGGACTGCCTCAACATCTTCCACCGCTTCGCCAGCGCTAGCCAGGAGGAGGAGACGGTTTTCAACTATCTCGGCCAGTGCCATGAGCTGCTGAACCGGTGCCAGGCCGAGGGGCTGGTCCCCGAGGACGCCTTCTACTTCAACGTGATCTTTGTCTACACCGAGCCGGGCGGGGGCACCGTTGCCTTCGGCGACCTGTACCTTCCCGTCCGGGAGGCGTGATCCCCCGGGGCGGGCGGCGCGCAGTAAACAGGGGATACCGTTCATAAAGCGGTATCCCCTGTTGTTGTTTCAGTTAACGCAGATAGGGCTCCAGAGCCTTGCTCATACCCTCGAGCAGGCCGTCCACCTTTGCCTGGGCCCCGCTGTCATCCGGAGCCGAGGCATTGGCGTAAATTTTGAGCTTGGGCTCCGTACCGGAGGGGCGTGCGCACACCCATCCCCCGTCCGCCAGCTCAAAATAGAGCACATTGGAGGAGGGAAGGGACACAGGTTCCGCCTCGCCCGTGCGCAGGTCGGTGCGCTTTCTCGCCTTGTAATCCCGGATGGCAGCCACCTGGACGCCCGCAACCACCTTGGGCGGGTTGGCCCGCAGGCCCTCCATGGCCGCGCCGATCTTCTCCATACCCTCCTTTCCGTAGAGGGTGAAGGACTGAACCGCTTCCTTATAGTATCCATATTGGGCGAATATCTCATCCAGGCCCTGCTTGAGGTTCATACCCCTAGTGGAGTACCAGGCGGCGGCCTCGGTCAGCATGAGGGCGGCGCAGATAGCATCCTTGTCCCGTACGCGGGTACCGGCCAGATATCCGAAGCTCTCCTCAAACCCGAAGAGGAAACTCCCCTCGCCAGTGCGCTGGCTGGCGTCGATCTTCTCGCCTATATAGCGGAAGCCGGTGAGCACCTCAAAGATTTCCACGCCGTATTTGGCACAGATGGCATTGGCCAGGTTCGTGGAGACAATGGACTTGACCACAAAGCCGTTTTCGGGCAGGAAACCCAGCTCAGAGAGCTTTTTGAGGCGGTAATTTAAAATAATGCAGCCGATCTGATTGCCGCTCAGAGCCACGTACTCCCCGCCGTCCCTGACGACCACACCCAGCCGGTCGGCGTCCGGGTCGGTGGCCAGCAGCAGTTCAGCCCCCTTCTCCTCAGCCAGGGCCCGGGCCATATCGAAGGCGTCCCTGGCCTCCGGGTTGGGGGCGGACACAGTGGGGAACTCCCCGTCCGGGGCCTCCTGTTCAGAAACCACATACAGCTCCTTGATCCCGGCGTCCGCCAGAATGCGGCGCACCGGCACATTGCCCGAGCCGTGCAGGGGGGTATAGACCACTTTAAAGGCATGGGCGGCCTGCATGACGCGGGGATCCACCACCAGCCCCTTGACATAGCTGAAATAGGCCTCGTCCACCTCCTGGCCGATCTTTTGCAGCAGCCCCTGGGCCGCAGCCTCGTCCTCCTCCATCAGGCGGACCTGGGCGAAGTCCCCCACCGCCTCAATGCAGCGGGTGACCTCCTGGGCCATGTCCGGGCCGATCTGGGCTCCGTTAGCCCCGTAGACCTTATATCCGTTATACTCCTTGGGGTTGTGGCTGGCCGTGATGAGTACGCCCCCCGCGCAGCCATAGTACTGCAGCGCGAAGGAGAGCTGCGGCACCCCGTGGATGGTATCGAACAGGTAGGTCCTGATGCCATTGCCGCAGAGCACCTCCGCTGTCCGCCTGGCGAACTCCGGGCTCATACGCCGGGAGTCGTAGGCCACGGTGATGCCCTTTTGGGCGGAGCCGCTCTGCCGCAGCAGATAGTCGGCAAGGCCCTGGGTGGCCCTTCCAACGATGAGCTCGTTCATGCGGTTGGTCCCCGCGCCGAGCACGCCCCGCAGGCCGGCCGTGCCGAACTGGAGCTCGGTGTAAAACCGGTCCTCAATCTCCTTTTCATCCGATTCGATAGCTGTGAGCTCCGCTTTAAGCCCCTCGCTCACAGCGGGGTCATTGAGCCAAGCTCTGTATTTTTGCATGTAAGTCATGGGAGTCCCTCCTTTGCGTGTCGCAATATGTCGTATGCTTATGTCGCATAATTAAGAACCTCTCTTATTATATCATGGGTTGATTCCTTTGGGGAGATTCGCCCGATAAAATTACCGGAAATATCCAAATCCGCACAGGCAAAAGAAACGCATTCCCCGGCCTTGCGCCCTCTGCCGGTTTGTGGTAAGGTCTTTCCAATTGAATTGGAGGAGGTAATCCTATGGATCTGATGGTTGAACTCCAGCGCCGGGCCGAACAGCTGGAGGCGCTGGGCATTCCCAGCCTGGGGAAGGACCAGATGCAGGCGCTCGCCGCCTCTCTGGCCAGTCTTGAACCCGAGATGCTGGAGGGCATGAACCTGACCGCTATGCTGGTGACGCAGGCGGGGCACGGCAGCTACGACTTTGAGACGGGGGAGTGGACGCCCAACTCCCGGACGGTCTACGCCTTTGACGTGGAATGCTTTGACGTGGAGCGGATGTACACCCTCTTTTTTGAGGGCGTCAACGCCATCGCCGGGCCGGTCTTCACCCAGGTTGCGGAGGACAACAGCCTGGTCAACTGGGATGAGGGGAGCGGGGTCAAGGATCTCTCCTTCCTCTGCCACGGCCACCCCTATCAACACGGCGTCCTGGTGGAGCACGATTGGTTCGACCTGGGGGTCGTGGGGTGTGTCAACCGCGCCCTGGAGCAGGAGGGCGATCCCAACCGGCTGTGCATGATGGGGGACGGATATCAGGAGTGCATCCTGTTTTGGAATACGCCTGAGTGGGCGGAGCGCTTCTCCCGGGAGACAGGGTGCCGTCTGGTCTGCCCCCAGTAGCATGGCGCCGGCCTCAAAAAAGCCGCTGGCGCCGCTTCTTTGACACTCCGAATCCTCGGAGTTTTCAAGGTTGGGGGCCCTTGACGGCCAATCCGGCTCCGGCGGCATATACGCCGGAACGGAGAAAACCCTCCAGGCTTTCATTCCGCTCAGCACTTTTCGCCCGGGAGCCCGCAGAGCCGGAAGGAAATGCTGTTCCCTCATAAAAAAAGCCGCACCCAAGGGTGCGGCTTTTGCCAACGTCTCATGAAGATGGGAAACCTTATTCCGCCACGTAGGGCAGAAGGGCCACGATACGGGCGCGCTTGATGGCGATGGCCAGCTCGCGCTGATGCTTGGCGCAGACACCGGACATGCGGCGGGGCATGATCTTGCCGCGCTCGGTGATAAACTTGCGCAGGCGCACAGTATCCTTATAGTCAATTACGGCAACTTTTTCCGCGCAGAATGCGCAGACCTTACGGCGGCCGCGACGGCCGCCACGGGGACGCTGCTTACGCTCTTCCATTGCGATATTCCTCCTTCAGTCAGTCTAGTTTAGAACGGTAGTGCTGAATCGTCCATCTCAGTAAACCCGGAAACATCGTCCAGACCATTGTTTGCCGCCGGGGCCTGGTAGCGGGGCGCGCCTGTGGGCGCTGCCGCTCCGCCCTCACCCCGGGGGGTCAGGAACTCCACGTCATCCGCGACAACTTCAAAAGCGGTGCGCTTGTTGCCCTGCTTGTCCTCGTAGTTGCGGGTCTGCAGCGTGCCGGAGACGGCCACCTTGCGGCCCTTGGTCAGGTACTTGGCGCAGTTTTCGCCAAGGCCCCGCCAGGCAACCACGGGAATGAAATCGGCCTCGCGCTCGCCGTTGGCGTTCGCGATACGGCGGTTGACGGCCACACGGAAGGTGCACACGGAGATGCCCTGGCTCGTCTGGCGCAGTTCAGGGTCGCCTGCCAAATTCCCAACAAGTTGAATCTTATTCATGCTTGCACCTCAATTCTGTGCGGCTTGGGTGGTTATTCGGGCATCCTGGTTACGAGATAGCGGAGGATACCGTCGTTGATCTTGAAGTTGCGCTCCAGCTCGGCGGGGAGCTCGGGAGCCGCGGTGAAGCGGGTGAGAACGTAGTAACCTTCGTTCTTGTAGTCGATGGGATAGGCCAAGCGGCGCTTGCCCCATTCATCCACACTGTCGACAGTGCCGCCGTTGGCGGTAATGATGCCGTTGAACTTTTCAACGGTAGTCTTGACGGCCTCTTCGTCCAGATCCGTCTTGATAATGTAGAGCACTTCATATTTATTCATGCAGCTACTCACCTCCTTATGGTCTTTGGGCCCTGCGTCATTGCGCAGAGCAAGGACGTTAGCCTAAAAATTATAACACCGCATCCCCGCGGATGCAAGGCTTTTCCTATTATTTTGCGCAAAGTTCAGCGTATTCCACCGCCACCCGCGCCGCAACCGCGCAGTTATTCCAGACCAGGTGCATGTTGGACTGGAGGCTGTCGCCGCCGGTGAGCTCCTTGATGCGGTCCAGCAGGAAGGGGGTGATGGCTTTGCCGTGGATATGCCGTTGCTCCGCCTCCTCCAGGGCCTGGGAGATGGCGGCGTCAATCACCTTCTGGTCCATGGCGAATTCCTCGGGGATGGGGTTGCCCACCAGGATGCCCCCCGAGAGACCCAGCTCCCACTTGACCTGCAGCATCCGGGCGACCTCCGCCTCATCCTGCACCGCCTGGTCGGCCTGAAACCCGCTGCGGGGGGTGTAAAAGGCGGGGAACTCGGCGGCGCCCATGCCCAATACCGGCACCCCCATGGTCTCCAGATACTCCAGGGTCAGGCCGATATCCAGGATGGACTTGACCCCGGCGCACACCACGCACACATCCGTGTGGGCCAGCTCCTGCAGGTCCGCGGAGATATCGAAAGTCGTGGAGGCGCCCCGGTGGACGCCGCCGATGCCGCCCGTGGCAAAGACCCGGATGCCCGCCAGCGCCGCCACGATCATGGTGGCGGCCACGGTAGCCGCGCCGTCCCTGCCCTCGGCCAGGATGGCGGGGATATCCCGGCGGCTGGCCTTGACGATGCCCTTTGCCGTGGCCAGGTACTCCAGTTGTCCAGCGTCAATGCCCACTTTCATGCGCCCGCCGATGATGGCGATGGTAGCCGGAACGGCCCCCTGCTCCCTCACGATGCGCTCGCACTCCAAAGCGCATTTGACGTTCTCGGGATAGGGCATTCCATGGGAGATGATGGTAGATTCCAGGGCCACCACCGGCCTGCCTTCGGCCAGGGCCTGAGCCACCTCGGGCTGTATGTCCATATATTTTGCCGCGTTCTTCTGGTTCATGCTAATTTCCCCCTAATTCTGTCACTTCGGATTCCTTGAGGAGCTTCTCCGCCGCCTGGGCGCTCATCTCCCCGCTCACCGTGTCGCCGCTGCGCAGGGCGATAGCCGCGCAGGCCAGGGCAAAGCGGGCGCAAGCCCCCGTCTCCAGCCCGTCCATCAGGCAGGCGGCCAGCCCCGCCGCAAACGCGTCCCCCGCTCCCGTGGCGTTGACCACCCTGTTGGTCAGCGGGGGCAGCAGCCCGCTGCCCGTTTCATCCTGATAGTAGGCCCCCTCCGCCCCCAGCGTCAAAAAGACTTTCTCCACGCCCTGGGCCATGAGGCCGTCCGCCACCCTCTCCAGGGTGTCCCGCCCGACGGGGATGTCCGTGAGGGCCTCGGCCTCCAGCCGGTTGGCTTTGACCGCGGTCAGGCCGGACAGGCGGCCCCTGAGGCGGCGCGCCTTGGCGGCGGACACCGGATCGAGCAGCGTTTTCCGTCCGGCCAGAATCTCCTTGGCGCATTCCACCGCCTCAACGGGCAGGTTGCCGTCCAGTACCGCCACCCCCGCTCCCTGCAGGAATGGGGCATGCTTTTTGAGATGTTCCGGAGGGAAGGCATCCGATGGGCTCATGTCTGAGAGGGCGAGGGCCATCTCCCCCCTGTCATCCATGATGGCCAGATACATGGAACTCCCCGCCGCGCTCGCAGCGCACCGGCTCATGTCAAGCCCCATCTCCCCGCACTGGCGGGCCATATCCCGCCCGAAAGCATCCTCGCCGACCGGGGCGATCAGGGAGGTCTCCCTCCCCAGGCGGGCCAGGTTCTCGGCGATGTTGCGGCCCACGCCTCCCAGGCAGATCTTGATGCGGCCCGGGTTGGAATCGGCGGCCAGCAGGGGAGCCCGGGAGAACCCCAGGATATCCACATTGGCCCCGCCGATCACCACCGCATAGGGCCGCTCCCGCAGCACATACCCTCTGCCCGCGATGAATCCTTTGCGGGTCAGGTTGGTGATGTGCACGGACAGGGAGGAGCGGGTGATCCCCAGCCGGGCCGCCAGGTCGTTCTGGCTGAGCTGAGGGTTTTCGCGCAGGAGCTCCAGCAGCTCCCTCTCCTTTTCCGTGGGCATAGGCTCCCTCCTCTTCGTCATTTGCTTAGATATTGCCCAAATGCTTATTCAATTATACCACGGGGGAACGCCCCGTCAAGGATTAACAGGGGTGGGTGGGATATGGCGGCTCCGACCCGCGTCCCCGCCCAAGGGATTTGTCCCTTAGGAATCCCTTTTTCCCATGCCCTGATAAGGGCGTGGGGGAAATTATAAATTATTGCCAGAGGGCAGTCAAAGGAACGTCTTTCATGCTCTATTTGCGGGCCAATATGCTGGCAATTTGGGCAACAATGGCGAGATTCCTCTCATCCAAATTTTTTAGACTATCGGTAATGGCGCGCAGTTTCTGTGGATATTCATTGCCTTCCTCAAAGAACTCCCATGGCGTGATGCCAAAGTATTCGCAGATATAAAACAGGCCGGTAAGCGAGGGCCGCGCCCGCCGGTTCTCAATGTTGTTTACATAACTGGCACTCTGCCCCATGGAGAGGGACATCTCGCGGGCCGAAACACCTCTCTCCATGCGCAGTTTCACGATCCGTTCCCGTATAAAATCCTCATACATCGTCTCTCCTCCTTGCTCAAACAACATTGTACAAAACGCCTCGTGAAAAAATACAACTTTCAATCCGGTATTTTTCCAAGAATACCACCTTAAATCCGGTATTTTAAAGCAAGGAGAACCGCTGTACAGCGGACTGCTCCTCCCTGGTGATCGCAGTGTTTGACGGCAGAAGAAAAGGGGGCGCCCTCGCCACCATCCTCTATGCGGGGGCGCAGCATAAAAGGATACGGGTCATCCGGCTTGACCGGCCCGCGCAGTGACAAAACCCCAAAGGGGGCCTTCGCCGGAAAAATCCGGCGAAGGCCCCCTTTCACAAAAGTTTGAAAAAACAAAAGATTCCCCCGGAAACATGCCCAAAACAGGTCAGGGGGAACCCTGAACGGGTTCCCCCTGACTGGAGAATTCGCAAATGGCAATTTGCTGACGGATATCGGGATTAGATGAGAGAGCCGGCGTCCAGGCCGAGGGCCTGGCCGGAGATCAGGCGGGCCTCATGGCTGTCGCCCACCCAGAAGCACATATCGGAGACGTCCTGAGGATCGATGAAGGCGATGCCCATGGGACGCTTGGGGGAAAGGCCCTTGTCCATCTCCTCAAAGGAGTGGAACTCCATGCCGGTGGTGTACTTGATATGGCCGAGGAACGCGGGGGCCTCGGTCATGGGGGATTTGACCATGGAGGGGCAGACGGCGTTGACCGTGATGCCCTTCTTGGCGACCTCTTTGGCCAGGGACTTGGTCAGGCCCATGAGGCCGAACTTGGCCATGGCATAGTGGCAGAGGTTGGGGCTGGCTTTGAGGCCGGCGGTGGAGGAGATGTTGATAATGCGGCCGAAGCCCTGCTTGAGCATGAGCTTGACAGCCTCCTTATCGGTGCGCCATGCGCCGATGAGGTTGATGTCGATCATCTGCTGCACCTGCTTGTCGGTCAGCTCCCAGGTGAGGCCGAAGTTCATGATGCCGGCGTTGGCAATGCACACGTCCAGACGGCCGAACTTGTCCCAGATGGCGGTGAAAAACGCCTCCATCTCCTCGGCGGAGGTCACGTCGGCCTTCATGGCCAGAACCTGCGCGCCCAGCTCATTGAGCTCCCGGACGGTCTCCTGGAAACGCTCGGAGGTGGGCTCCTGCATATCGGCGAGGGCGACATCATAGCCGTTCTCGGCGAACTTGATGGCGTGCAGACGGCCCTGCCCCTGCGCGCCGCCCGTGATGGCGATGACTTTGCGATCCATAGTATTCACTCCTTAAACATGCGTTGGCAGGCGGCGGCCAAACGCGCGGGCCGCTCTCGCGTCCCGCGCGCGTCTGGCGCCGTCAATTGGCGGTCTGTCGCTTACTCGTCCTCTTCCGCCCTGCAGTCGGCCAGGGACTCCAGCGTGGGCACGAGGGCCTTATAGGCGTCCTTGAAGGTGACGAACATCTTGTCGTAGAGGTCCTTGTTCTCCAGGTTGGGCTCCACGGTTTCCACAACGGGCAGAAGCTTGTTGGTGACGGTGAAGTCCTTGAACAGGCCGACGCCGACGCCGCCGCACAGGGCCGCGCCCCACGCGTTGGTCTCCTGGGTCAGAGCGGTGGTGGTAACCTTCTTGCCGGTAATATCGGCGATGATCTGGCGCCATACGCGGCTCTTCGCGCCGCCGCCAGCCATGCGGACCTCTTCAAAGGGAACGCCGAAGATCTCGACCATCTCGCGCAGGCCGAAGGCGATGCCTTCCATGACGGCCCTGGAATAGTGGCCATAATGGTTGTTCAGGCCCATGCCGATGAAAGCGCCGCGGGCTTTGGGGTTGTGATGGGGAGCCCCGCCGCCGCGCATATAGGGCAGGAAGATCAGGCCGTCGGCTCCGGGGGGGCAGTCAAGGGCCATGTCGTTGAGGCGGTTGTAGTCCAGATCGGCATGCTGGCCGTCGAACTTGGGCAGGTCGCGCAGCCACTGGTAGCACACGCCGCCGCCGAACACGATGTGATGGGGCACGTAGCCGTTGCCGGAGGTGTCGCACAGGCCGAGCACGCGGGAGGGCAGGTCGTTGACCGGCTTGGGGCTGTAGATGCCCGTCCACATGGCGGAGCCGATATACATGTAGCAGATGCCCTCTTCGACGATACCAGCGCCGCAGGCGCCGATGGAGACGTCGCCTCCGCCCACAACCACGGGGGTTCCGGCCAGCAGGCCGGTCAGCTTGGCGGCCTCCTCCGTCACATGGCCCATCACATGGGAGGACGGATAGATCTTGGGCAGCTTCTCCTCAGTGATGCCGATGGCGGAGAGGATCTCGGGGGACCAGGCGCGCTTGCGGAAGTCCATCATGCCGGAGTCGGAGGCGTCCGTGAAGTCGGTCGCCACTTCGCCGGTGAGGTGATAGGCCACGAATTCCTTGGCCTGGAGGAACTTCCAAGCCTTTTCAATGATCTCGGGCTTGTTGTCGCGGAACCAGGCGATCTTGAAGGCCGAATAGGTCTCGGTGGCCAGGCCGCCGGCAGTGATTTCATAGAACTTGTCGAAGCCGCCCAGCTTGTCGCAGACTTCCTTGACCTGCTTGCCGGTGCGCATGTCGGCCCAGATGAAGCAGGGGCTCTGGAGCAGGTTGCCGTCCTTGTCGATCGGGATAGCGGTGGACATCTGGCCGGAGGGGGCCACAACAGCGATCTCAGCAGGATCAATGTTGTATTTCTCGATCAGGGTCTTGGAGATGTCGCAGAAAGCGTTCCACCAGTCCATGGGGTTCTGCTCCACCCAGTTGTTGTGGGGATAGAAGGACGGATACTCGCGGTATTCCGTCGCCAGGGCGTTGGCTTTGTCATCAAAGATAACAACCTTGATACCGGTGGTGCCGAGGTCAAACGCCATGATCTTATTTTTCATGTGCCTGTCTCCTTCTTTTTTTATTCTCTTCCGATCTCTCTCAAAAAGGAAGAAAGTGGATTCCATGCGGCTTGCCGCAAAAACGTTCTGTGATTTGTCCTTAGCCCTGGAAACCCTCCAGGATGGCGATGCTGGCGGAGACGCCCAGACGGTCCGCGCCTGCTTCCAGATTGGGGATAACATCCTCCCAGGTGCGCATGCCGCCGCTGGCCTTGACCTTCATGGTGGCGGGGATGCTCTTCTTCATGAGGGCCACGTCGTGGGCCGTCGCGCCGCCCGTGCCGAAACCGGTGGAGGTCTTGACGAAGTTGGCGCCGGCCTTTGCAGCCATCTGGCAGGCAATGACCTTCTCCTCGTCGGTGAGGTAGCAGGTCTCGATGATGACCTTGGTCAGGGTGCCGTTCGCAGCGTCCACAACCGCCTTGATGTCCTCATAAACCGCGTCGGCATTGCCGGACTTGAGGGCGCCGATGTTGATGACCATATCGACTTCCTCCGCGCCGTTGGCGATGGCGTCCTTGGTCTCGAAGGCCTTGACCGCAGGGGTGTTGGCGCCCAGCGGGAAGCCGATGACCGTGCAGGTCTTGACGCCGGTGCCCTTGAGGAGCTTGGCCACCTGGGGCACGTTCACGGGGTTTACGCAGACGGAGGCGGCGCCGATTTCAATGGCCTCCCTGCACACTTTTTCAATCTGCTCGGGGGTGGCGAAAGCTTTGAGCAGGGTATGATCCATCATACCCGCAAGTTCTTTTTTGTTCATGGTTTGGTTCCTCCTGTTATGAATTGTTATTGTTGGAGATCAGGCGGTTCTATTGTACCCCCTTCTCTCCCTGTTTTCTACTGGATGAGGCCCAGCTTGGTGAGGTTGG
>JAHZEH010000161.1:2079-5295 GCA_019421925.1 Clostridia bacterium | reverse complement strand
GGAGGTGTCCTTTGAGGACGTCTCCTTCCGCTATGCTGGGACCTCCAGGCCGGCGGTGGAGCATATCTCCTTTACCGTCCATCCCGGGGAGACCATCGGCATCATTGGCCCCACGGGTTCGGGCAAGACGTCTCTTGTCAATCTGGTGCCCCGGTTTTATGACGTGACAGAGGGGAGAGTGCTGGTGGACGGGAGGGACGTAACCGGGGTGGACATGGAGGAGCTGCGGGCGGCAATCGCAGTAGTTCCCCAAAAGGCGCTGCTCTTTACGGGCACCATCGCTGAAAACCTCCGATGGGGCAGGGAGGACGCGACGGACGAGGAGGTGCGCGCTGCGGCACAGACTGCCTGTGCCGACAGTTTCATACGCAGTTTTCCGGAGGGTTATGACGCCAGCCTTGGACAGGGAGGGGTCAATCTGTCCGGCGGGCAGAAACAGCGCCTGTCCATCGCCCGCGCCCTGCTGCGCGGCCCCCGCATTCTCATTCTGGATGACTGTACCAGCGCCCTGGACGCCTCCACAGAGGCCGAGGTGCTCAAGGGGCTGCGCCGGTCCGCGGCGGGAATGACGGTACTGCTCATCAGCCAGCGGATCTCCACCGTCATGCGGGCCGACCGGATTTTATGCCTGGAGGATGGGCAGGTGCGCGGCTTCGGCCCCCATCCGGAGCTGATGGAGAGCTGCCCAGCCTATCGGGCTATCTATGCTTCCCAGATCGGGGGTGAGGATCATGAATAAGGGCATTACGCCGCCGGGCAGGAATTCTGGGATTGGCAGGATGCAGAATTTCGGCGTGAAGGAGAAGCCCAAGGATATGGGCGGCACGCTGCGCAGACTGTGGAATCTGACGGCGGGGCACAGGCAGGGGCTGGGCTGGATCCTGCTCCTCTCCGCCCTGGCCTCCGCCTCGTCCATCCTCTCGCCGCTGCTCATCGGCAGCGCAGTCAACCTCATCGACGGAGGGGATCGGGCGCTGTGGCTCCTGGCCCTGCTCTTTGGGCTGTATGTTTCCGATTGGCTGGCACGGTTTTTGCAGCAGTTCTTCATGGCCTCCATCGGGCAGAGAATCATCCTCCATATCCGGATGAGTCTGTTCTCCGCCATGGAGAAGCTGCCGCTGGCCTTTTTTGACCGGAGGCAGCACGGGGAGCTGATGAGCCGGCTGACCAACGACGTGGACAACATCAGCACCACCATCTCCGATTCCCTCACCCAGCTTTTGACCTATGGTTTCACAATTGTGGGCGTGTTCTCAATCATGCTCGTCCTGAATGCGGCGCTCACAGGCGTGGCGCTGGTGTCGGTTGCTCTGGTGTTCCTGCTCACGCGCACCGTGACCAGGCATACACGTAAGCTCTTTGCCCGGCAGCAGGAGATTCTGGGCGGCCTCAACGGCCAGGTGGAGGAGAGCATCTCCGGGCTCAATATGGTGAAAGCCTACGGCAGGGAGGGAAAGGTCATCGAGCAATTTGAGGAGAACAATGAGAAATTGCGGGCCGTCTCCGTCCAGGCCCAGATTTGGTCGGGCTATCTGATGCCCGTCATGAACGTCATCAATAATCTGAGCTATGTCTGCATCGCTATTGTTAGCGGGCTCATGGCGTCGAAAGGGCTCATCTCGGTGGGCATGATCTCCAGCTTCCTGCTGTATTCCAGGCAGTTCGCCCGCCCCTTTGTGGAGATCGCCAACATCTATAACAACTTTCAAACCGCCGTGGCGGGAGCGGAGCGGGTCTTTGAGATTTTCGATGAGCAGCCGGAGCCGGAGGACCCACCGGACGCCCTGCCTCTGGAAAACCCCCGGGGAGAAATCCGTCTGGAACATGTGACCTTTGGCTACGACGGGGAGCGGCCCGTCCTCAAGGACGTGAGCCTGTCCATCCCCGCCGGGACCAAGGTCGCCGTGGCCGGGCCCACCGGCGCGGGGAAAACCACTCTTATCAACCTGCTGACCCGCTTTTATGACGTGAACCAGGGCAGAATACTGCTCGATGGGCATGATCTGCGTCAGTACCGCATGGGGGACCTGCGCCGGGCGTTTGGCGTGGTATTGCAGGATACCGCTCTTTTCGGCGTGAGCGTGCGGGACAATATCAGCTACGGCAGGTCGGACGTTTCCTTTGAGAGGATACGGGAGGCGGCTGTGACGGCGGGCGCGGACGGCTTTATCCGCAGGCTCCCCCAGGGTTATGACACGATCCTGACAGGGGGTGGCGCTGCTCTCAGCCAGGGCGAGCGCCAGCTCCTGACCATTGCACGCGCCATGCTGACGGACGCCCCCATCCTCATCCTGGATGAGGCGACGAGTTCGGTGGACACGGTAACAGAGCAGAGGATACGCGCCGCTATGCTGGCCATCACCCAGGGAAGGACCTCCTTCATCATCGCCCACCGCCTCTCTACCATCCGCGATTCGGATATCATCCTCCTGATTGAGGACGGCCGGATTGCGGAACAGGGTTCCCATGAGGAACTGATGGCTCTGGGAGGGAAATACGCCGCGATGTACCGCACCCAGGCCGGCATGGAATAGCAGAGAAAGGGCCGGAACGCTCCCGAGCGTTCCGGCCCTTTCTTATGAAGGGGAGTTATTCTGCTTTTTCCGTGGAGACGGTGAGGGAACGGCCGTTGGAGTACACGGCGAGGGAGCCCGAGAGATCGGTCCGGTAGAGCTCGATCCCCGCACGCTGGAGGCGTTTGAGAATCTCCTCGCTGGGGTGGCCGTAGTCGTTGCCCTTGCCGCAGGAGATCAGGGCGATCCGGGGGGTGACGGCTTTCAGGAAGGCGGCGCTGGAGGAGGTGGTGGAGCCGTGATGCCCCACTTTCAGCACATCCACATCCAGCAGGTCGGGATACTTCTCCAGCATCTCTTTCTCCACAAGGGTCTCGGCATCCCCGGTGAAGAGGAAGGAGGTGCTTCCATATTCCACCCGCAGCACCACGCTGTAGTTGTTGAGATTGTCATATTCTGTGCCGATGGGGCCGAGGATACGGATGGCGACGCCGTCGTCCAGGGATATGGTGGATTTTTTCTGCCCGGAGGCCCTCGTGATTTTGAGGCCCTTGGCCTGGATTGCCTCCAGGAGGCTGGTATAGGTCGAGGTCGTATGGGTGACCTCCGGCATATATATTTTGCCGATCTCATACTGCTCCACCACGTTCTGCATGCCGCCGATATGGTCGGAGTGGGGATGAGTGGCCACCAGGACGTCTAT
>JAHZEH010000161.1:0-2069 GCA_019421925.1 Clostridia bacterium | reverse complement strand
CTGAAGTTTCTCCCACTCGGACTTCCCCCCCGCGTCGATGAGCATATTTTTGCCGCCCGGCGTTTGGATGAGGATGGAGTCCCCCTGACCCACGTCGATGACAATTACGCTCAGCTTGCCGCTCTGGGGGAGCACCCCGGCGGCCTGGCCGCTTCCGTCTGGCATTTCCGACGGCGCAGGGGAGGGGACGGTTCCTTCCTGAGGCGTGGGGGAGGGCGAATTTGAGGAGAACAGGCCCTCGACATCCAGATTGGAGAGGGCGTCCTCCAAATTTTGAGTGGCCTCATAGGGGTCGATGTCCAGAAAATAAAAGATACCTGCCACAATGACGACGGAGAGCAGCAGGGCCAGCGCGACGCGCTGGAACACCTCTTTGGGGGTCAGCTTGGGTCCCTTTTTGTTTCCGCTTCGTTTGCTCATGAAAAACCTCCCATATTCCATTTCTATTTTAGCGGGCGGCGGCAAGATTTGCAAATCCGCCTTTTTCAAATGGTAGAAACGCGCTATAATGGGTACAATTGAAAAAAGGAGGAGCATGTATTGCAGAGCAAGGGCCGCATTGTGGTGGGCATGTCCGGCGGAGTGGATTCCTCTGTGGCAGCGCTGCTTTTGAAGGAACAGGGATACGACGTGCTGGGCGTCTTTATGAAGAACTGGGAGGAGAAGGACGAGGAGGGTGTCTGCACCTCCACGGCGGACTATGACGATGTGCGCAGGGTATGCGACCAGATCGGGATTCCCTATTATACGGTGAATTTCGTCAAGGAGTACTGGGACCGGGTGTTTTCCCACTTTCTGGAGGAATACCGGGCAGGGCGCACGCCCAATCCAGACGTGCTGTGCAACAAGGAGATCAAGTTCAAAGCCTTTCTGGATTTTGCGCTGAAGGCCGGTTCGGACAGGCTGGCGACGGGGCATTATGCCAGGCTGCGCAGGGGAGAGAGCGGGACTGAGCTGCTTCGGGCAGCCGATTTGGGCAAGGATCAGACCTATTTCCTCGCGGCCCTCAGCCAGGAGCAGATTTCCCGGGCGATGTTCCCCATCGGGCATCTGCAGAAGAGCGAGCTGCGGGAGATTGCCCGCAGGGCGGGGCTCAGGACCGCGGATAAGAAGGATTCCACGGGAATCTGTTTCATCGGGGAGCGGAATTTTAAAAAATTCCTGATGCAGTATCTTCCCGCGCTGCCAGGGGATATGGTTACGCCCGAGGGGAGGGTGGTGGGCCGGCATGACGGGCTCATGTACTATACCCTGGGGCAGCGCCGGGGCCTGGGCATCGGCGGAGCGGGGGATGGCGAGCGGTGGTTTGTGGTGGAAAAGGATTTGGCGCGCAATGAGCTCGTCGTTACCCAGGGGGAGACGGAGCTGCTCTTCTCCCAGGCGCTGCGTGCAAACTCTCTCAATTGGTTTGCGGGACAGGCGCCTGGCGCCGCCTTCCGATGCACAGTCAAGCACCGTTACCGCCAGCCAGACCAGGATGCGGTGGTGGAAGTTTGGGGAGAGGAATGCCTCGTCCGTTTCGACAAGCCCCAGCGGGCGGTGACGCCTGGACAGTGGGTTGTTTTCTACCACGGCGAGACCTGCCTGGGGGGCGGCATTATTTGCGAAAAAATCTCCAAATTAAATTAGATTATATTAACTTCTATCTGGACAAAGGCGAAAAAGCGCGTTATAATGGGAACGCAAATGGTTAGACACGGTTAATAAATTGGAGTGTCAATGGATTAACCGGTGCGCCGGTTCCCGCAAGGGACGGCGGATCAAAATCATAGATTATTTTAGGAGGTAACAATCATGTCCAAGTACGCTGGAACCAAGACGGAAAAGAATCTGTGGGAAGCCTTTGCGGGCGAGTCCCAGGCGCGCAATAAGTATACCTACTATGCCAGCGCCGCCAAGAAGGCCGGTTTTGAGCAGATGGCCGATATCTTCCTGGAGACCGCTAACCAGGAGAAGGAACATGCCAAGCTCTGGTTCAAGGAGCTCGAGGGCATTGGCGATGTCAAGACCAATCTGGAGCATGCTGCCGGCGGCGAGCACTATGAGTGGGACGAGATGTATCCCCGTAT
>JAHZEH010000160.1 GCA_019421925.1 Clostridia bacterium | reverse complement strand
TGGGGGCGGGGATGATCTCGGGTGGGGCTCTGATCCTGCGGGGCCGCCTCTCCAGGAGGAAAGGACGCAGATGAGCATGCGTGGGAATACCGGCGCGGACGAGGGGACGCTGCGGCTGGCCATGGGGGCGCTCCTGGTTGCCGTCCTGGCTTCCGCCCTCTTTATGCTGCTGTACCGATTTGACAACAAATACCAATATCCCGGCAATCAGCCCATCGCCGGGGTGCTGATGCTCTCCGGAGAGGAATTTGAGGCCCACCCCCTTCGGTTTTTGACCAGGGAGTGGGCCTATTATCCGGGCGTGCTGCTGACGCCGGAGGACTTTGCAAAAGGATCGCCCCAGAACTATATGCAATACGTCTCCATCGGCCAGTACGGCGGCCTGGATGCGGGAAACCCCTCCCGGGAGGCCCACGGGAGCGGCACCTACCGCCTCGTCCTGAGCCTGCCCTCCCCCGGGAGGGTGTATGCCCTGGAGCTGCCCGAGGTGTACAGCGCCTGCAAACTCTACATCGGCGGGCAGTTGGCGCTGGAGCTGGGGGAGACGGGGGAGGAGGCCTATCAAAGCGGCCTGCAGAACCGGATAGTTTCCTTCTATGGCCTGGGACAGGTGGAGCTGCTTTTGGCTGTCACGGACTACTCGGGATACTACAGCGGCCTGGTCTATCCCCCCGCCTTCGGCGACCAGTACAGCGTGGAACAGATGCGCCAGACCCGCCTGTTTTTGCGCACGGCCATCCTGCTGCTTGCCCTTGGCGGCATGGTGATCGCCGGCTATTTCGGCATCCGGCTGCGCCGGGGCCAGGCGCTGCTCTTCGCGGCGGTCTGCCTGTGCCAGGCGGTCAGCGCCTGCTATCCGCTGGTGCACACCTTTTTCCTGCTGCCGTTCCAGCCCTGGTATGTGATGGAGCTTCTGTGTTCCTGCATGATGCCGCTGCTGGTGGTGCTTCTGCAGAACGGGCTGTGCGGCTTTTCCAAACGGACAGGACTGATCTTTGTTTTGCCCGGGCTCCTCCTGCTCCTCCCGGGTATGGCGGCCGTCGCATTTCCCGGGCGCATCAGCTTTCAATGGAGGGAGGCGTTCTCCGGTGCGCTCGATCTCCTGAAGGCCTATGAGGCCCTCTATCTTATCGTCACCTGCAGCAAGCTGCTGCGCCGCAACCGTAAAAACCGTACCCTTCTGGGAGCGGCGATCTTCTTCGCCGTCTCCCTCGTCTTTGACCGGCTGCTTCCGCTTTATGAGCCGGTGTATTCCGGCTGGTTCCCTGAGCTGGGGGGGCTGGCGGTGGCCGTTGGACTGAGCGCCGTACTCTGGGCTGAGCTGGGCCAGGCTTACCGGGAAAAACTGGTGCTCGAGCAGGAGCGGGACGGGCTCAGGAGGCAGCTCTCCTTCCAGGAGGAGCACTACCGGGCGCTGACGGGACAGATTGAGCAGACCAGAGCCGCCCGGCACGATTTGAAGCAGCATATGCGGCTTTTACAGAGCTTTGCCGCCAGCGGGGACACCGAGGCCATGATCCGCTATGTCAACGAATATGAGCTGCCAGCCGGGGTGGGCAGCGCAAGGACCTACAGCAACCGCCATGCCGCAGACGCCATTTTGCAGCACTATGCGGCCAGGGCCAGGGAGAGCGGTGTGGAATTTGACGCTTCTCTCCCCCTGCCGGAGAATTTTCCTTTGACAGACGCAATGCTCTGCGTGCTCCTGGGCAATCTGCTGGACAATGCCCTGGAGGCTTGCCGGCGCCAGAAGGAGGGGGAGAAGCGCTTTCTTCGCCTGCGGGGCAGGGTAGAGGAGGAACAATTCCTTCTGGCTGCGGACAACAGCTGCGCCTGGCGGGCAAGACGCCTGGGGGAGCGGTTCTATTCCGACAAACGGGAGGGATTTGGCATGGGAACCCGCTCCATCCGGGCGATTGTGGAGGAGCAGGGCGGCCTGGTTCAATTCGAACCCCAGGACAACGTGTTTCGAATCTCCATTCTGATTCCTCTCCGGTCATAGGAAAAGAGGGCCCTCGCAGAGGCCCTCTTTTGCTATGTTTTTAGATGGCAGGGGACTGGCTTCCTGTTCTGGAGCTCCATCTCCAGCCGTTTCCCCGACCGCGCCCGCCACCCTGACAGGCGGGACGGCCGTCCCGATAGGGGCAGGCGCCGTCCTGCGAGTTGGGACCGTCCTGCCGGTTGGGACATTCGTCCTGATAGGGGCAGGCGCCGTCCTGCCGGTTGGGACATTCGTCCTGATAGGGGCAGGTGCCGTCCTGCGAGTTGGGACCGTCCTGATAGGGGCAGGTGCCATCCCCGCAGCGGGGGCAGACAGGTGTGCTGCAGTCCGCACAGGGGAACAAAGGACAGGTTCCGGAAGCGGTGTCCTCACCGGCATTATAGGAGAAGCAGGCCCTTCCTTCCCGCGTGAGGGAGGGAAAACGCCCGATTTCGCCACAGTAGGCCGTGATGGGGGCGTTTTTGGCGGCGGTTTTTGGAGCGACCGGTGCGGAGGCTGCGCAGCCCGTCGCAAGAAACAGGAGACAGAGAAGCAGAGCAAGTGTTTTTTTCTTCATGATTTCCCATTTCCTCTCTGAAAAGGTTTTCTTTATTTTATAGTATATCAGGTTTTGGGCGGAGGGGAAAGGGCAGGTTTCCTTCTCAAAGCAGGGTAAACCGCTGCCTCTGAAAGTCCAGAACTCCCTCCCTGCGCAGGATGCCGAGCTCCCGGGACAGGGCGCTGCGGTCGACGCAGAGGTAATCCGCCAGCTCCTGCCGGTTGAAGGGGATGATAAAGGTCCGCATCCCCTCCCGGTCCGCCCGCGTTTCCAGATAGGAGAGCAGTTTTTCCCGGATGGTCCTCCTGGATAGATGGTCGATTTTCTCGTTCAGGCGGATGCTCTTTTCGGCCAGTATGGAGAGCAGGTTGCCCACAAGCCTGGTATGGAAGGAGCAGGCCGAGGGACATAGGGAGATCACCCTGGACACGTTCAGCAGCAGCAGGTCGCTCTCCTGAATTGTCCAAACAGATACGGGCAGACGGGAGGTGCGGGCGCAGGCGTATGCCTCGGCAAAAACGTCCCCCGGCCCCATCTCCGCCAGAATGTGGCGGTTACCCTCACTGTCCTCCCGAAAGACCTGTACCTGTCCGGTGAGCACGACGCCCAGCGCCTCAGCCCGGCCGCCCGCATGAAAAACCGCCTCCTCCCTGGCGTAGGAGCGGCTGGCTGCTCCCAGACAGGAGAGCACCGTGGGGATATTCTCCGCCTCAATTCCTGAAAAGAGGGGGATGTTCTGGAGCAGAGGTAGAAATTTCCGCAAATCAATTCCTCCTTCGTTGCATTTGCAATATACGATTTGCTAGTCAGTATAGTATGCTGGAGACACAAAAACAAGGGGGACTGAGAGATGAAACGAAGAATTATCCGGATTGACCGGGAAAAATGCAACGGCTGCGGCCTGTGTGTTTCGGCCTGCCATGAGGGAGCCATCGGGATGGTGGAGGGCAAGGCCAAACTGCTCCGGGAGGACTACTGCGACGGGCTGGGGGACTGTCTGCCCGCCTGTCCCACCGGCGCGATCACCTTTGAGGAGCGGGAGGCCCCGGCCTATGATCACGAAGCTGTCCTGGCGGCCAAGGCCGAAAGGGAGAGGACGGAGCCATGCGGCTGCCCCGGGAGTATGAGCCGGGCCATCCGGACGGAGGGGGAGGCTCACGGGGACGGAGGCGCGGTTCCCAGCCAGCTCCGCCAGTGGCCGGTGCAGATCAAGCTGGCCCCTGTGGGCGCGCCCTGGCTGGAGGGGGCGGACCTGCTTATTGCGGCGGATTGTACGGCCTATGCCTATGGGGCGTTTCATAGGGACTTCATCAAGGGCAGGGTGGTTCTGGTGGGCTGCCCCAAGCTGGACGAGGGGGACTACCGGGAGAAGCTGACTGCCATCCTGCGGGCCAACAATGTTCGCAGCGTCACCGTAGCCCGTATGGAGGTGCCCTGCTGCGGCGGCATCCAGCGGGCGGTGGAGCAGGCGGTTGCGGAGAGCGGCAGGGATATCCCCCTGCAGGTGAAGGTTATTTCGGTGGATGGAAAGATTGCGGAAGGACGATAGCACCTGAAGAAACCGGATGCTGGGAAAGAAAAGGGACGCGGCTCTCGCCGCGTCCCTTTTGCGATGGGGTTATGGGGCGGGGACCAGCCCTTTTTCCACCAGGAACCCGTGGGCCACATCCCTTGCGTCCATGCCGTCAATGTCCACCTTGGCGTTGAGCATCCCCATAGTCTCCCCGTCCAGAATGCCGTCCATCCTGGCTAGGACGGGCTCCAGCTCAGGGAATTTGTCCAGCGTCTGCTGGCGCACCAGATTGACCGCGTAGTAGGGCGGGAAGAAGCCCGCATCGTCCTCCAGGAGCACCAGCCCCTCCTTCTGGAGCAGGGCGTCGGTGGCGAAGGCGTCTATAACATCCACCTCGCCGGAGGAGATGGCCTGATAGCGGATGCTTCCATCCAAGCCGCTGACCGACCGGAAGGAGGCGCCGAACCGCTCCTCCAGCAGAGGGAGACAGTCGCCCCTCTGGACAAACTCCACGGTACAGCCCAGCCGGAGACTGCCCGCCGCTTTCATCAGATCGGTGAGGGTGCGCAGGCCGTATCTCTGCGCGGTCTCAGGGGTTACGCTCATGACATAGGTGTTATTGAAGCCCAGGGGTTGGGAGAGGCGTATGCTGTAATCCCTCTGAAGGAGCTCTGCGGATTTCTCATAGACCTCCTGGGGGTCGGTGCTGGGGAAATCCTCGTGGAGGTAGTTGGGGAGGATGCTGCCGGTGTACTCCACGAACATATCCACATCGCCGCTCTGGATGGCGTTGAAGCACACCGCGCCGCCATTGAGGTTGAAGCGCTGTTCGACCTCAATATCCGTGTTGGATTCGATCAGGTCGCTGTACATATACCCCAGAATGAGGGCCTCGGTGAAATTGCTGGTGCCCACCGTGACTTTTCGCCCGCCGCGGGAGGCGGCGGCCTGTGAGAAGCTGGAGACGGCGGGAAGGAGCACAAGCAGGGCGCACAGGGTGAAGACGATTGACCTCTCCCGCAAGCGGGCCTTCCGGGAGACGTTTTGGATGAGCTCAGGGGGGCGCAGGCCCTCAGGGGTGATGGCATGCTCCAGACGGCCCAGAAGGAAGTCGATGCCCAGCGCCATGAGGGAGGCGGGGAGCGCGCCCAGCAGCACCAGGGCGGCGTTCTGGGAGTTGAGGCCCAGGTTGATGAACCAGCCCAGGCCGCCCGCCCCGGCGAAAGCGGCGATGGTCATGGTGCCCACGGCGGCCACGGCGGAGATGCGGATGCCCGACATTATGAACGGGG
>JAHZEH010000159.1 GCA_019421925.1 Clostridia bacterium | reverse complement strand
CGGGGTATCAAGATTGGCTCAACCCTTCAGGATCTGGCAAAGAGCTACAGCGGGATGACTGTGGAATATTATTTAATATCGGGCGGAACAGAGGGAGAGACAGAGGAATATAAAGAAAATGTTGTGATTGACGATTTTGTGAAGAGGTTTGGAGAATATAAGACGGAGGTTTATCAGTTGTCGTTAAACCGAAATCTAGTGGACGGCAGGTTGATGGAGGACGCGGAGTACGAAGAGTATCAGGATCAAAAAATCAAAGAGACTTTGAATCTTGCGGATTCTATTTGGATGAAATTGAATTTTGTCCTGGAGGGAAAGAATGTAACGGAGATTCGAATACTTCTCATAGATTGATGAAGATTTTTTGAAAAGAGCGCCCGTGCGGCGCTCTTTTGCTGACAGTAGATCAAGAGGGAGCGGGGAAAATTTGGGGGAAGCCGGGGTAGACGATGCGCCAACAGACAACGGCGGCACAGGAGCAAGCCACCTTGTATCTCACCATCTCGAACAATACCTTTGAAACCCCGGATGAGGCGGCCTGTGACCGGTACATGGAAATTCTTGTGAGAAAATTACAGAGGGCGGCTCTCAATGTGTGAAAGATATGCTATACTAACATATAAAGATTAGTAATATTTGGAGGAACACATCAACTATGAAAAAAATGATCTGTTTGGCGCTGTGCTTTCTCTTTTTGGCGGGTTGTTCCGGGGTCAGATCACTGACAGAGGAAGACTTTGCTTTTTACGAGAAGGGTAAATGCATCGCCAAGTTAGAGGAAGTTGTGAAGATGAACGAGTATGGTATCCGTGTTTTTGACTATTCTCAGGAGGGGAGAAATCTTTTTCCGGATCGAGTATTGGAGACCAGACGAGGAATTAAGATTGGGTCAACGATTCGAGAGATAACGGAGGCATACAGCGGGTTAGTAATAGGCTATGTGCTACCAGTCAGTGAAGATGAAGGAAGGTTCCGAAGTGAAGACCTGTTGATCGACAATTTCTTTAAACAGCTTGCTGATTATGATACGACGGAATACACTGTTGTTTTTGGCGGATGGATATTAGATGGTGAATTTATGGAGAGTATTAAGGCTGACGAATATATTGAGCAATCGGGTCAAACGGACACATCAAAAAGCGATTTGGGATATAGTCTAAGTTTGTTCTTTGAGATGGAGGACAATATTGTAAAGGACATTTCTGTTATGAGCATTGATCCATAATTTTTAAACAGTTTTCCGACTATGGTACGACGGAATATACATTGATAGTGTCCGGTGATATATCAGGAGAACAAAAAACAGATGGGGGATGCAAAGATGAAGAAGAATATGATTTGCATGGCCGGGTTGGCGCTGAGCCTGTTCCTGATGGCGGGGTGTTCGGGAGGCAGGGGAAATATATCAGAGAAGGATTTTGATATCTATGAGAATGGGAAATGCATTGCTACAATAGAGGAGGTTGAGGAGGCAGATGAGGATGGCTGTCGCTTTTTTGACTACTTATGGGACGGAGAGAAACTCTTCTCAGACCGGGAACTGGAGACCAAGCGGGGAATTCAGATTGGTTCAACGGTTCGCGAGCTGGCGGAGGCATATAGTGGGATTTTTATGAGGTACCGCAATTCTGGAGAGTCATCAGAGAATGAATACTTGTTGGTTGATGATTTTTTAAAACAGATTGCCGACTATGATACAAAGGAGTATAAGCTTAATTTAACCAGATGGATAATACATGATAATTTTATGGATGGTCTTGAGGCTGAGATATATGTTAAAAATTTGAATCAAAAGAACACAAAAATGGGTGAACTAGGGGAAATTTGCCTATCATTGACTTTTGAGATGGAGGGCAATGTAGTAAAGGATATTTCTATCATGCGTATAGATTTTTAAGTGAAAAGGAATCGAGAAGCAGGGAGCGCCGGAAGAGCTCCCTCTTTGGCTATACTGACATATAAATATTTATTGATTATTCATTGCAAAAAGCACTGGGCGCCCAGGGGGCGCTCTTTTTGTACACAAATTTGAGAGAAAGAAGGGATCAATTTGTCAAAGACGAGGACCATCACGCTGGAGGGCGGAGGCGAGAGGCTGACACTGGAGGTGAATCCAACCGAGCTGTCCTTCTCTCGCTCGACTGGGATGATGAAACAGGAACTGCTGACAGTGGGGGAATATGCGGAACCCACCAGGAGAGGCTTGTTGAGCGCCACCATCTCTACCTTTCTTCCGGGGAGCAATTCCCCTTTTAAGTCGGCGGGCAGGACGCAGGCCGATACGCTGCGCCTGCTCATGAGATGGCAGGAGGAGGGGGAGACACTGCGGCTGACAGTGCCGGGCGTGAGCACGGTAAGCTGCTTTATTTCCTCCTTCTCTAAATCCGCCCTGGAAGGGGATATGGATGTGCCAATCTCCCTTGAGCTGACCCAGAGAAGAACCCTAAGAGAGAAGGCGGCGGCCGCTGGCAGGGCAGTGGAGGAGGCGCAGCGGGGGGAATTTGAGAAGCCCTCAGAATATACGGTCAAAGCGGGAGATAATCTCAGCCGCATCGCAAAACTGATCTATGGGGACAGCGCAAAATGGCGGGATATTTACGAGGCCAATCAGTCGGTTATCGGTTCCAATCCCAACCTGATCAGACCGGGACAGAAGTTGGTGCTGCCATGAATGGGAAGCTGATTGTGGATGGAATGGACATCACCGATTTCGTCAAATCGGTTCAGTGGTCAGGGAATATGGATCAGCCTGCGCGCAGCCTGAACGCAGATATGATATGGGATGCGCTGCCGGAACCCGGCGATAGCGTTCAGTGGGAGGCGGAGGGCGAGACGCTTTTTACGGGCGTAATTCTGTATGTGGACGCGGAACCCTATGGATGCAGCTTTGAGGCGATGGATCAGGGGGTTTATCTAGCCAATAACAACACCTTCAAGGAGTACAAGGGCACTCCGGAGACCATTACGCGGCAGCTCTGCGCCGAATTCGGGATTAAGGCGGGAAGTCTTGCCCCTGGAGGGGAAGGTACCAAAGTCACCTCCACAGGGGATTTGAGCGCCTTTGCTGTGATTGACCGGGCCTATGAAGGAACGGAGAAAAAGGCGCGCAGGCGATATGTGATACGCGTGGAGGGAGATACACTCTCTGTGACAGAAGCTGGAGGGGAACCGGTTGCTGTGCTTGAGAACACGCTCTCTTCTGCACAACGGAGCTGGAGCATACGAAATATGGTCAACCGAGTCGTTACCCTGAACTCCAAGGGAAAGCAGAAGGGAGATGTGGAGGATGCGGAGAGCCGCAGGCTGTACGGAACTTTTCAGCGCACCCTGAAAGAGGAGAGGGGAAAGAGCGTGGCGGAGGAGGCACAGAAGCTGCTCCAGGGCGTGGAGCAGACAGGCAGTGTTACGGCCCTGGGAAACCCCCTGTGTATTTCGGGCCGGACTGTTCAGGTCAGGGAACCCCGCACAGGACTGACGGGGACCTACCTCATCCGGACAGATTCCCACACATGGGACGCCTCCGGATATCAGATGAGATTGGAGTTTTATGATGAAGAACAATAACCCTTATCACAGCCTCAACTGGCTTATGCAGGAGAGGGGAGCCGTCTGGAATGCGCCTGATATGCAGATTGGAACAGTCAAATCTATCGATCCGCTGGCTGTGTATGTTGGAGGGACGGAACTGACGCAGAACCTCTATGTTCCGCCCAATCTTCTCGACGATACGGAGTTTCCCGAGATACCGGCTGTCTCCTGCGGACAGAGCGGCGCCGGAGCACAGCTCTCGAAGCAGATACAGAAGATACGGGAGTTCTGGGTGAAATATCTGGAGCGGGAGAGGTTGGAGGAGGGAGATACTGTGGTCCTCAAAAGGATTGGGGAGGAGAACGTAATTTTAGGGAAGGTGGTGGAAGCGGAATGATTTTTCCGGCGGAAAAGGGACGAATAACTCTGAAAAAGGAGGCTCCTGAGGTTTATCGGGACTGGGGATATGATTTCCAGAAGGGCCGCCTCTCTGAACACGGGAGTCCGCGGGGCATCGTTGAGAGGCGTGAGGCGCTGAAGGTATGGATTGGCAAGGCACTGCGCACCCCCCGCGGGGTATACGCTGCATACTCCCAGGAATACGGTCACGAGTTGGAACGGCTCGCCGGCATCACGGACTTCGGTTATTTTCAGGAGGCGGCAGCCCAGACCATCGTGGAGACGCTTCTGACAAACCCGTATATCGCGTCGGTTACAGGGTTTGTGTTTGAAAAGAAGGGAGCGGAAGTGGTGGTGTCGTTTACTGTGCACTCAACATATGGGGAGATCAAAGAGAGGATTGAGGTGGAACGATGAGCAGTATTCTGGAGAATATGGCGGCACGCTTGGCCAATCCGGTCAGCCGGCAGGAGGGCAGTTTTGCCATGGACAACCTGCAGGCGGTGGCGGTGGAATTGGAGCGGCTGGAGGACATGGGGATCAACTACCTGCCCAACAGGTTCTTTCCCACCTTGGCCAATGGGGAGGATTTGACGCTGGCGGCAGAGAATTTCGGCGTTCAGCGAAAGCCGGCGATTCCCGCAACAGTTATGCTGAAAATTGCCGGCGCGCCTGGAACAGTGGTGGGAAATTCTATCAGGGCGGCGTCCGGCGGGATTGTTTTCGCGGTGGACCAGGAACAAACGATTCCTCAAAGCGGAATGGTGTCGGTACATGCAACGGCTCTGGAGCCGGGGCTGCAGGGAAACGTTCCTGCCGGAGCTGTGAACGAGTTTGTCACCACCTACCCGGGATTGACCGGCGTCAGCAACCCCCAGGCGGCGTCCGGCGGAGCCGACGAGGAGAGCGACGCCGACCTGTTGCTGCGGGTCAAGGCGCGATGGGCGCTCCCATACATGGGAGGGACCCAGAACGATTATATACGCTGGTCTTTGGATGTTGACGGTGTGAGCCGGGCGAGGGCCTTCAACCCGAGAGCGGGGATTGTGGAGATCTATGTGGTAGCCGCAGGGAATCTGGAGGCGTCAGAGGAACTGCTGGCTGCGGTCAAGGCTGAAATTGAGAAGCAGAGGCCGGTGGGCGCGTCGGTGTCCGTTCTGAGCGCAGAGGCGGTGCCCATCAATATTGAAGCCGCGGTTGTTTTGGAGAATGGCGCGCAGCTCTCTGCTGTAGAGGCGGCGATAGAGGCCGGACTTGAGGAGTATCTGCTGGCTCAGGCATTTTTCTCTTCCGCCATCAGCTATGCGAGAATCGCTGAACTGCTCTTTGTCCCGGGGGTTGCGGACGTTACCAGCTATACCCTGTGCGGCGCTGCGCAGAGCGTGACGCTGGGGGAGACACAGTTTGGGCAGAAGGGGTCGGTGAGCATCCATGAATAGAGGAATCGCATCCAATCTGCCGACTTTTGTGA
>JAHZEH010000158.1 GCA_019421925.1 Clostridia bacterium | reverse complement strand
TGGACGCCGTTGAGAGGGCGCTTGCCCGGGGGGGACGCATCTGCGTCTATGGGGACTATGATGTGGACGGCATCATGGCCGTCACCATTCTCAAGCGGTATCTGCTGGGGCGGGGCGGCGACGTGATCCACCACATCCCAACCCGCCACGGCGAGGGCTACGGTCTCAATATGGCGGCTATGGAGAATCTGGCTGGGCAGGGGGTGAGCCTGCTCCTCACGGTGGACTGCGGCATCACCGCGCTTGCCGAGGTGGAGAGGGCGCGGGAGCTGGGGATGGAGGTCGTCGTCACCGACCACCACCAGTGCCTGCCTGAGCTGCCAAAGTGTGCGGCGGTCATCGACCCGGCCTGCCCCCTCCAGAGATATCCCTACCGCAGCCTCTGCGGCGCGGGGGTGGCCCTCAAGGTCGTCCAGGCTCTTGGGGGGCTGGACGCCTGCGAGGAGTATCTGGACTGTGCGGCGATTGCGACCCTGGCGGATATAGTACCTCTGACAGGAGAGAACCGGGCCATTGTGGCGGAGGGACTGCGCCGGATTAACCGGGGGGAGTGCAAGCGGGGCATCCTTGCCCTGCTGGAGGCCGCAGGTTATGGCGGAAGAGCGGTGGAGGCGGGCACGATCAGCTTTTCCATTGCCCCGCGTATCAACGCGGCCGGCAGGACCGGCTCTCCCGAGAACGCCCTTGCTCTCTTTCTGAGCGACGACCCCAGGGAATGCAGGCGGGTTGCCGTGGAGCTGGACGGGGAGAACAAGAAACGCCAGAGCATTGAGGCGGATATCTACAAGGACGCCCTGGCGCGCATCGCTGCAGGCGAGGCGGACATTGTCCGGGACAGGGCCATCATCCTGTGCGGCGGGAACTGGAACCAGGGGGTGATCGGCATTGTGGCCTCCCGCATGGTAGAGCGATATAACAAGCCGGTGATTCTCTTTGCCTGTGAGGACGGCATTTGTACAGGTTCGGGCCGTTCGGTGCGGGGGGTGCACCTGTTTGAGTCCCTTCAGCGGTTTCAGGATATGTTCGTGCGATTTGGCGGGCACGAGATGGCGGCGGGGCTGACGATTGAACAGAGCAGGCTGGAGGAATTCAAGCGCCTGTATAATGAATATCTCAGGGAGACCATTCCCGCCCCGGTGTTCCGGCCTAAGGCCGGGTATGACTTCGAGGCGGAGCGGGGGGAGCTGACCCTCCCCCTGGCGGAGTCCCTGCGCATGCTGGAGCCCTTTGGCATGGGGAATCCCGCACCGCTATTCCGCCTGCGGGAAACTATGGTTCGCTCCCCACGCACGATGGGCAGCGACGGCAGCCATTTGCGTTTCTCTATAGATGGAGAGGAGGGCGCTTTAGGGTGCGTGGCCTTCTCCATGGGGAACCGGATGGCGGAGCTCACGGACGCCTCTGTCGACCTGCTGTGCAATCTGGAGGTCAATGACTGGCGGGGGGAGAGAAAGCCCCAGTGCCTGGTCAGAAGCATCCGGCAGGAACTCCCCCGGGACTTCCCCGCTTTTCTGGAGGAGAATGCCTGGAAATTTCATGATGCATTTTTTACCTTCAGCAAGTATAATGAGAACGGTCCTGAAAAGATGCCGGAGCCGGTGGAGGACGGGGTGGCCCTGTTCGCCGGATGGATTCAGGAGGAGCAGCAGGGGTGTATCGCCCTGTGCTTCACGCCGGAGGGGGCGAAGGCCCTGCTGGGCGGCCTGGAAGCCCTGGGCCTGCTGGACCGTTTTGACCTGCTGTTCCATGAGGCCGCAGAGGAGCGTTGCCTCAACGCCGTGCTGCTCGCCCCCGTCTGCAAGCCCATCGCCCCCTACCGGCGGGTTCTGTTCGCCGGTTGTCCCCCCGTCCCCTGCGCGGGCCTGTTCGCCCGGTGTGCGGATGAGGCCTTTGCCCAAAGCCCGGGGGATTGCAGGGGATTCCTCTCAGAGGCACAGGCGGCCCGGGAGGAGCTTATCCCCATCTACGGAGCCATGCTCCGGCTGGGGGGGAGCCGTACCTCCTTTTTAACCCGCCGGGCCTATCTGGATCAGCTGGAGCAGATGCTGCCCGGGATGTCCCGGGCGCGGCTGGCGCTCGGGCTGGAGGTGTTTTCTGAGCTGGGCTTTATTCAGGTTTCGCAGAATGGAAATTTTTCGGTTGTCCCCTGGCGTAATGCCCCTAAACGGGATCTGTCCCAGAGCGCGGTATTCACGTTGGCCCAGAGGGCGCTGCACAGTCTTGGGGAGGACCGGTAGGCAAGAAGAGAGTTAAACCCAATCAACTTTTGAGGAGAGAGCGACCATGAGGGATTTTAAGAGTGAAATACGCAATGTACCGGACTTTCCCGTGGCTGGCATCCAGTTCAAGGATATCACCACGCTGATTAAGGACCCCCAAGCCTATCATGAGGCCATCGACGAGCTGGCCAGGAGCGTTGAGGGCAAGGAGATCGACGTGGTGGTGGGCCCTGAGGCCCGGGGGTTTATCGTGGGCGGCCCGCTCGCCTACGCCACCCACACGGGGTTTGTTCTGGCCCGCAAGCCCGGCAAGCTGCCCGCCCAGGTCGCGCGCTATGAGTATCAGCTGGAGTACGGCACGGACGCCCTGGAGATCCATACAGACGCCATCACAAAGGGCACCAAGGTGCTCATCGCCGATGACCTGCTGGCCACGGGCGGTACGGCTATGGCCGTTGTCAAGCTGGTCGAATCCATGGGGGGCGAGGTGGTCGGCCTGCGCTTCCTCATCGAGCTGGAGGATTTGGGGGGGCGCAAGGCCCTGGAGGGCTACGACGTGGCCTCGCTGGTTCAATATTGATAGAAGAGGGGAGTGCCCGCAGACCGGCTGGGGGCGCTCCGTTTTATTTTGGTGAAAGGGGAAAAAGGGATGATCTTTCCGATCCGGGAGACATGGAGGGCAAAAGGGCTGTTTGGGGACTGGCCGGAGACCATTCTCTGGTCCTGCCTCCAGGGCGTTATGGGCGGGGTCTATGGGGACGATCCGCTCAGGCCCCGGTCGGCCGCGGCGATCCTGGGGGACTTCTGCTTCCTGGCTGGGGAGGTCAACAGGGAGCTGGTCGGATTCAGGCCCGGAGGATTCCACATTATGATTCCCCAGAACGAGAGATGGTCCATGGCAATTGAGGAGAGATACGGCGGCAGGGTCAAACGCATTACCCGCTATGCCGTTAAAAAGGAGAAAGATGTGTTTGACGGGGACAGGCTGCGCTCCTTTGTCCGCTCTCTCCCCAAGCCCTATGAGCTGCGCCTGATTGACAGGGAGCTCTTTGCGCTCTGCCGGGCCCAGGCTTGGAGCCGGGATCTGGTGTCCCAGTTCAGCGGCTTTGAGATGTTCGAGAGGTTGGGAGTGGGGGTGGTTGCGCTCAAAGGGGAGGAACTGGTCTCCGGGGCCTCCTCCTACTCCCGCTATGAGGGGGGCATTGAGGTGGAGATCGACACACGGGAGGACTGCCGGAGACGGGGGCTTGCCCTGGCCTGCGGGGCGGGGTTGATCCTGGAGTGCCGGAGGCGGGGACTGTATCCCAGCTGGGACGCCCACAATCCGGCCTCCCTGGCGCTGGCCGGGAAGCTGGGATACCATGCGGACCACCCCTATCCGGCCTATGAAATCTGCGAGGAATAGGCGAAAAGCATCTCTGTTTTCGAAGGCTGATTTTGTGTTTTAAACGGTAGGATAACTGTGATCCTGGGACGGATTTCCTGGAAATTTTCCACGTGATTCGTACACTTTGGGAGGACTAAAAATATATTTGCTATCCCCCGAAAACCCCTTGAAATCGCCCGCATATCATGGTAGTGTATCCCGGGTTATAGAAATCAAAGGGAAAGAAGAGTAGGATCATGGAAGCTCATAAGGCCGCAGCGTCCAAGGTGGCGCTGCTGTTGGCCGCAATCATCTGGGGCAGCAGTTTCCTTGTTGTCAAGGGGACGGTTGGCGCTGTATCCTCCACGTTTCTGGTCGGCATGCGGGGCACCATCGCTTTCGTTTTGCTGGCCGTTATTTTTCACAGAAAACTGCGCGCGCTTGATAAGGGGACGCTGCTGGGCGGGGCGCTGATGGGAGCCTTTGTATTCCTCTCCTATACGCTCCAGACGGTGGGCCTCTCCTTGGGCACCATGCCCGGCAAGTGCGCTTTTTTGACCTCCAATTACTGTGTGCTTGTGCCTTTTCTCAGTTGGGCGCTGACCAGAAAGCGCCCAACCGGGCGGGCATCTCTGGCGGCTTTCGTGACGGTGTGTGGAGTGGGCCTGATCTCCCTGGACGGCGGGCTTGGCATCACGGCGGGGGATGCGCTCATCATGCTGGCCGGGCTGTGCACAGCCTGCAACATGTGCGCCAACGCCAGGTTTGCAAAAAAACATGATGCCATCTCCCTGACCATTGTCCAGTTCGGGGTCATCGCCATCCTGGGTTGGGGCGGCGTCCTGGCCACAGGCTCCATCCCCGCCAGCCTCAATTTGACGGAGCTCGCCGGCCTGCTCTACCTGGGCGTATTCCCCACGGGGCTGTGCATGATGCTTCAGAGCATCGGGATCAAACATACGGATCCCTCCTCGGCGGCTATCCTCATCAGCTCGGAGTCTATCTTCTCCGTACTGCTCTCCGTACTGCTCTTCCATGAGCGGGTTACGCCGGCCATGGCGGCTGGGTTTGTCCTCATCTTCGGCGCCATTCTCCTCTCGGCGGTCAGGTCCTCCGCGTTCCGCAGGAACCGGCTGCTTCCCAGGCGGCCGCAGCTCTTCCGGCACGCTTGATATTGTGCAAAGCCCAAAACGCTGGTATAATAAAACGATACTGATTATGGATAGAATCAATGGTTCATGCTATTGATTCTATTGTTTTATCCCGAGGAGGAGGAACATGCTCAATCCCCAAACGCCGGCAATTGCCGAGCCTGTTCGCAAGTATTTGACGCAAATCACGATGCAGGCCCCCGCGCCTGAGATCAGCGCCAAACAGACGGACTGCAAGCCCATCCGCAGCAACTATCAGGAGTGGGCCCGTCTGGCGATGGTCTCTGTGGAGGCTTTTTTGCGTGCGGCGGATGGGGAGGCGGCGCGCAACTATCCCTCTGAGGACGTACTTCCCCCCCAGCAGGTGCTCACCCTTCTGACCGAGGACCCTGTCAAGCTGCATTACAGGACGGCCGAGGGACAGGACATGGTGGCCCTGCGCGCCAAGGTGCTCATTGATACTGTGGAGTCCCAGAGCGCCCGGCGGGTGGCGGAGGAGAAATTCGCAAAGACCTATCCGGGCGGGGACTTTGAGCGCTTCCGCCGGGCACTGGACTTCGCCTATGCCGCGCACTCCGGCCAGTACCGGGACTCCGGGCAGCCCTATATCATCCATCCCGTGGCCGTGGCGGGCATGATTATGGAGATGGGCATGGATATCGACTCTGTCATCGCCGGCCTTCTCCACGATACCAT
>JAHZEH010000157.1 GCA_019421925.1 Clostridia bacterium | reverse complement strand
CTCTGTGTTATCATAGCATGAAACTGAAAGTTTGTACACAGTTTTCACAATGTCAAACTTTTACCCTCATGTAAATATAATGCGTCCCGTTCAAGGAGTCAACACTTTCGAGCACTTTCTTCCAGTTCAACGACAGTTATTTTATTCACAGATTCTTCCACAATCACAACAGGCCGACCTGCCTCTATATAGCCGTCCCCTGTCTGTACGTGCAGGCGCTCCCCCTCCACCAGTGCGACGCCGCTTGGGTGCAGGGGGGTCAGGGTGATCCCCTGCTTCCCTTCATATTTAGATGGAAACGCCACAGCCTCGCTGGTCTCCTCCAGCGTGATCTTATCAACAAAGCCGCAGGAAATGACGATCCGGCCGATGCACACCATGCATACGCAGCAGGCGGCAGCCGTCGATACAAGCGAGGCCATGAACTGCCCCACATCCTCGGTCCCTCCGAGGAAAGCCGCGACAAGCAGAGCAAAGCCGAGGCAGCCAAGGATGCCGAATCCCGGAATAATTCCCTCCACGAGGAGGAGCGCGGCGCCCAGCGCCAGCAGCGCAAACGCCCACCAGGGGCCCTTCCCCCCGAGCAGGCCGCCGATGGCCTGTCCAGCCAGCAAAAGCAAAAGGAGAACGATGATGCAGACCGTCAGGTACAGGGCGATTTTTCCTTTTTTCAAAGCCTCCTCCTTTGCCGGCAGTGGGATGATAAAATCAAAGACCCGACCAAGTGGGCCGGGCCTATGTTAGGCTTTTTATGATCCTATGAGAAGATTAATACTTACGCTTCCTAGCGGCTTCTGCCTTTTTCTTTTTGCGAACGCTAGGCTTCTCATAATGCTCACGCTTGCGAACTTCTGCGAGAACGCCAGCACGTGCGCATTTGCGCTTGAACCTTTTCAGGGCGCTCTCCAGAGATTCATTTTCTCCTACACGAACTTCAGACATACCCTTATCCCCCCCTTCGATACAAGCCTTTCACAACTGTGAAGCGCTTGTTGAATCACAGGGATACGTCAGAAAGACCATGACTATTATACTTGATGCTTTTTCACAAGTCAACAGGAATTCCAAGATTTTATCAGCCCGGAGGCCAAGCGAGACTCCTGCCGCCCAAAATATGGATGTGCAGGTGAGGTACGGTCTGTCCGCCGTCCTCGCCGGTGTTGATGACGAGCCGGAACCCGTTCTCATCAATCCCCGTCAATTTGGCCACGTCGCGGGCGACGGAGAGCAGACGGCCAAGCAGGCCGGCGTCCTGAGCTTCCAGCACAGAGGGGATGTGCTCTTTGGGAATAACCAATGCGTGGACGGGCGCCGCGGGAGCGACGTCATAAAACGCAAGGCAGAGTTCATCCTCATATATCTTCCTGGATGGGATTTCTCCTGCAGAGATTTTGCAGAATACACAATCCATAGGGGTCTCTCCTCCTGATGTGAATAATCTGTAAACTCACAATTAACAAAATTCTACCTCGGAGCCCATTCTCCTGCCTCACCCGAAAAAAAACCGGCTAATCCAGCAATTTCGCCAAAACCTTCTCCCCATCCCGGCGCAAAAGACGTACTTTTTGGATTTCTCCCTGTTTTCCGCCCGTGACCGCCGTGTGGATATACGTCCCGGTATAGCCGCACATCCTGCCCTCCTCATCCTCCTGCTCCAGCAATACCTCCTGGATGCTCCCCAGAGAGGCATCCAGATAGGAGTGCTCCAGCTCCCGGCCCAGTTCTATCAGAGCATGGGCCCGCTCCTCTTTGACGCTCTTGGGCAGATCCCTCATCTGGGCCGCCCTGGTCCCCTCCCTGCGGGAATAGGGGAACACGTGGATGCGGGCAAAGCCGATCCGGCGCACAAAGTCCATGGTCTCCTGGTGCTCCTCCTCCGTCTCCTCGGGAAATCCCGCGATGACGTCGGTGGTGATGGCCGCCTCCGGCATGCGGGCGCGAACCCGGTCTATATAAGCGGCGTATTCATCGGGCGTATAACGCCGGTTCATCCGGCGCAGAACCCCTGCGCTGCCGCTCTGCATGGACACATGGAACTGGCGGCACAGCTTGGGATTGTCCGCCAGACTGGCGACAAACTCCACGCTCAGGGCCGAGGGCTCCAGAGAGCCCAGCCGTACCCGCCTCACGCCGGGAACGCCTGAGACGGTCTCCACTGCCTCCAGCAGAGAGCTGTTCTGATCTTTCCCATAGGAGGCGAGATGAATACCTGTGAGAACAAATTCGCAGAAGCCCTGCCCGCTCAGCCGTTCCACCTCCGCGCGGATCTCCGGGATTCCCCGGCTGCGGATGGGGCCCCTAGCGTAGGGGATGATGCAATAGGAACAGAAGCGGTTGCACCCGTCCTGAATTTTGAGCGTGGCCCTCGTCCTCTCCTCGCAGACGGCGGAGAGCTCCTCAAACTCCCTGGCCTGCATGATATCCTGTACCCCGTCGATGGACTCCCCAGTCTGCCGGATCCGCTCCCCCAGCTCCAGAGGGATTTTTTTTCCTGGTACGGCCACCGCCGAGACCTACACCACGGCCTGCACTCTGCCCCTGCACGGCGCGCTCCCCACGGGCCCCGCAGCCCGCTGGGCATAGCACCCCGTGACCGCTGTAAACCCCTCCGGGCTGGAGGCGTGGGCCCGCGAGATGATCTGACGGGATTTTTTGTCGCTCATGGCGGTAACGGTGCAGGTGTTTACCACCGTTACGTCCGCCCGTTCCCCAAAGGGCACAATCTCCCAGCCCGCCGCCTCAAAAGCGGCCTGCATGGACTGGGTATCATACTGGTTAACCTTGCAGCCCAGTGTGTAAAACGAAACTCTCATGCCTCAGCCTCTTCCGTTTCATAGAGTATCATGGCGGCCATGGCGGGGCCTGCCGTCTCGGTGCGCAGGATGCGCGGGCCGAGTGTGACCGGCCTGGCGCCCGCTTGGGCCAGCCGTTCCACCTCTCCGGCAGAGAGCCCCCCCTCCGGCCCGATGACGATTGCGATATCCTCTATCCCGCCCCCTCTCAGGACAGATTTGAGGGAGAGCGCCCTCTCCTCCTCCCAGGCGGTGATAGCAAGGGTGTGACGCACCAGCGCCCCACACAGCCCGGCGAAACTCAAAGGGGCCTCCACCACGGGCACACGCCCCCTGTGGGACTGCTTGGCCGCCTCGTAGGCCACGCGCTGATAACGGGCGCACTTGTCGTCCCCCCCGCTCCAGGGTTTGACGATGCTCCGCTCACAGGAGAAGGGAACAAAGCGCACAATCCCCAGCTCCGTGCCCTTTTGTATGATGGTCTCCAATTTCCCCGCCTTGGGGATACCCTGATAGAGGGTCACAGAACAGCGCGGCTCGGTCCTGAGCTCCTTGGCCTCCAGCAGCTCGGCCACCGCGCCCTTCTTTCCGATGTCCCGCAGGACGGCGCGGTACTCCAAACAGTTGCCGTCGCAGAGGGCGATTTCATCCCCCTCCTTGAGGCGGAGCACCCTGCCGATATGGATGGCGTCCTCCCCGCCGATACGCACAAAGCCGTCCTCAATATCCCCTGGGCTGATAAAAAAGCGATGCATTCTATCCTTCCCTCTCCCCGGCGGCTTTTCTTTTGCAGGCCATGCCGAACCATTCTCCCATGTTCAGTTCCTCCACGACCTCGTAACCCGCTCTGTCAATGGCGTCACGGACCTCGTCCGCCCGCTCCCGGATGATGCCGGAAGCGATGATGACCCCATCCTCCTTCAGGAAGGGGCCCAGACCGGGCATCAGGCCGATGATGACATCGGCGACAATATTAACCAGCAGGATATCGGAGGGCATGGCGGCTACGCCGTGCAGGAGGTCCCCCTGCATGGCCCGCACGCGGTCCTGAACGCCGTTGCGCTCAATATTGCCCTGGGCGGCCTCCACAGCCACGGGGTCAAAGTCGATGGCCAGCACCTCGGACCCGCCCAGCAGCGCGGCCGCAATGCCCAATATGGCCGTGCCGCAGCCTATGTCAATGCAGGCGTCCCCCGGCTTCAGATATTTCTCCAGAAGGATGAGGCACATGCGTGTCGTCTCGTGGATGCCTGTGCCAAAGGCCATGCCCGGGTCCACCTCGATGACCCTCTCCCCCTCCCGGGGCTGATAGGCCTCCCAGCTGGGCCGGACCACCAGGCTCCTGCCGATATGTGTGGGCTTATAGTACTTCTTCCACTCGTTGGCCCAGTCCTGTTCCCGCACCTGGTTGACCGAGATGGCGCACCCGCCCAGGTCGTATCCCTCCACATCCGCCACTGCCCGCTTCATGGCGAGGATATCCTGCCGCAGGGCGGCAATGGTATCCGGCAGGCGCTCATCCTCCGCAAAGTATCCGATGACCCTCGTCTCGCCTGAAAACTGCTCGCACAGGGAGTCGTCGACATAGTCCCAGGCGTATTGCGAACGGTCGCTGGCAAACTCCCGGCTGTCCTCGACGGCTGTCCCGCTGGCGCCGGCCCGAAGCAGGGCTTCGGAGACCGCTTCCGCCCCCTCCCATGTGGTCTGGATGGTGATTTCTGCCCAATTCATCTCATGCATTCCTCTCTCCGTTTTGCTGTAATCATACCACAAATCCCTCCCTTCAAAAAGTGCTTTGGGACGGGAAAAGGGCGGGGTCTCGCGCGATGCGGCGCGCAAACCCCGCCCTTTCCAATCAATCGGGAAGGATTCCCATAGGGGCTATTTTTCAAAGGCGTCCTTTACCTTGTCGAAAAAGCCTTTCTTATTGGACTTCTCCACCTTGCGTCCGAATGTCCCCTCGAATTTCTCCAACAGCTCCCTCTGCTCCTCAGTCAGATGCTTGGGAACGTCCACAACGATCTTGACATACAGGTCGCCCTTGCTGGAGCTGCGCATGCGGGTAATGCCCTTGCCTGAAATCCTCAGCACATCCCCCGGCTGGGTCCCCGCGGGGATATCGTAGGCCATATCCCCCTCCAGCGTGGGCAGCGCCGTCTGTCCGCCCAGCGCCGCCAGGGCAAAGGAGATTTTGTGATCCAGATGCAGGTCATAGCCATTGCGGCGGAAGAGCCTGTGGGGTTTCACGTGAACGAACACGTAGAGGTCCCCGGCCGGGCCGCTTCTCCTCCCCGCCTCCCCCTGTCCGGAGAGGGAGATGGTCTGTCCATCGTCGATACCCGCCGGAATCTTGACCGACACGCTGCGGGTCTTATTCACGCGGCCCTTGCCCTTGCAGTCGGGACAGGGCTCCTCCACAACGGTGCCCTCGCCCCGGCAGTTGGGGCAGGTGGACATCTGGGCAAAGCTGCCCAGGATGGTGTTCTGCACAGTGCGCACCTGCCCGGTGCCGTTACAGTTTGGGCAGGGCTTGCGGCTGGTGCCCGCCTTGGCGCCTGAACCGCCGCAGGCCGGGCAGTTCTCGTTGCGCTGGATGGTGAACTGTTTGGTGACGCCAAAGGCGGCCTCTTCAAAGGAGATGGTGATATCATAGCGCA
>JAHZEH010000156.1:627-5463 GCA_019421925.1 Clostridia bacterium | reverse complement strand
CCCCGGCGTCGCCGGCAGCATCCCGGAAGTTCCGTTCGCCGAACTGATAGTCGTCAAGTCCGGCGACGCGGATGCGGGCCCCGTCCTTCTCGATCCAGAATCCGGTGTTGGTACAGGGGGTGACGCCACACTCCCGCATGACCTTGTCCAGATCGTAGCCGAAGTCGTGGTTGCCCCGCACGCCCAGGATGCCGTAGGTGGTTTTGACCTTGCTGATGCGGCGAAGCGCCTCGTAGGCCCGCTCCTCGTCGTCGGCATAATCGCCGCCCAGGAGGAGCAGGTCGGGTTTTTCGGCGTTCAGCTTTTTGACCAGCCGGTCGATGCGGGAGAGGGCGAGGGAGCTGTCCCCGTGCAGATCGGAGACATAGACGATTTTAAGCCCTTCGAACGCCGCTGGAATCTGGGCGCTCTGAAGCGTCCTGGTCTCCTTGGTGAGAAGCTGGGGCTCCAGGAAGGCGGCGAGCAAAATGGCCGCGATCACAATGAGCAGAGAGAGCATGGTGATGGTCCTCCGTGTCACAACGAAAACTCCTTCTGGCGCGCATAATTAATTGCCGGAAAAGCGGGGACACGCTTTTCCGGAGCTGAGGGGGAGCGATACCCTTTTGGGGCGCGGGAATCCGCGGCTGCCCTACTCATTCTATGGCGCGGTAGAGGGGGTGTCAAAGCGTGCGGGGGGTTCTTTACACACTGTTCATAAAAATGAAAGTATTTCGTGTGATTTGTAGGGGGAACCTCAGCCTCCGGGTGCGGGGACTACGAAGATCACGTCGCACAGGAGAAGCGGGACCCCCTCCGGGGTCTCTGTCTCGCTGGCGACGGAGAGATAGAGGGTTGCCCCTGCGGGGATTCGGGTTGCATGTAGTTTGCTGTTCTCCGTGATGATGCGCATCCCGCGGCCCGTGTGCAGGGCGATGTAAGCGTCGCCCTCTTTGGGAGGAAGGAGCGTGACATGCAGGGCGGAGGTCTTTCCCAACCCGTCGTAGAGCAGCCCGTCGAAACGGGCGGTGTATTCGAAGGATACGTCCTCCACGCCCGAGGGCAGGAGGACGGAGAGAGCGAGCGCGGCGAGCAGGGCCGCCAGAAGCCCCAGCAGGAGGAATTTATTCTGTTTTATGCTGCCGTTCATGAGAAACCTCGGCCTCCTTCAGGCGCAGCAGGGCGCATCCGCAGGCGGGCAGGATGATGCGCAGCCGTCCCTCCCCGGCGGGATAACCTGCTCCGCTCAAAACATCCTCGTACTGACCGCCCAGGGGGGAGACGCGGCCATGCTCATCGGGCAGGGTGCTCAAGATGAGGCTGGCCTCCCGGGGGGCGGCGGAGCGGTTGACCAGGGCGAGGAACACCCCGTCCTGTGCGGAGTCCCCGAGGGCGTCCGTCCCCCCGCGCACATAGCGCAGCACCCCCAGGACGTCCCGGTGGGGGGCGTACAGGGCCATGTGGCCGGTTTGCAGGGCGGCGTTCGCGTTGCGCAGGGAGCTGAGGGTGCGGTGCCAGGAGACCAGGGCCTTCTCCTCCCGTCCCCAGGGATAGGTCGTGCGGTTGAAGGGGTCCATGAGGCCCTCCAGGCCGGCTTCGTCCCCATAGTATACACAGGGCACGCCGGGCAGCGTCATCTGAAGCAGCACGGCCAGGCGCATCAGGGACAGCCCTTTGCACCGCATCTCGGGCGTCAGGGAGAAGGCCGCCTGCTGCTCCCGGGTCAATCCCGCGTCTTTGTCCGGGCCGCCCCCCAGCAGGGAGAGGGCCCTTGGCACGTCGTGGGAGGAGAGCAGGTTGAGGCAGGCATAGAAAAACTGGGGCGGATAGTTCTCCTGGAGGGAGCATAGGGCGGCCCTGGCCCGCTCGCTGGGCAGAGACCCACGCAGGAAGTCCAGGAGGGCGGCGCGCAGGGGGTAGTTCATAACGGAGTCCAGCTCCGCTCCCATGACATACCGGCGCTGTTCCCCCCCGGAGAACTTGTTGGAGGCGTCCTCCCAGACCTCCCCCAGAAGGACGGCGTCCGGGTCGGCTTTTTTGAGCTCCTGGCGCAGCATGCGGATGAAGGAGTCGGGCAGCTCATCGGCCACATCCAGCCGCCAGCCCTTGGCGCCCGCACGCACCCAGTGCTTGAGCACGGAGTCATCGTTCCGGGCGATGAAGTTCTGGAAGGTGGGCTGATTCTCATCCACCTCGGGCAGGGTATCGAATCCCCACCAGCTCCTGTATTCCTCGGGGAACCGGGTGAACTGGTACCAGGGGTAGTAGGGGGAACCGGGGGACTGATAGGCCCCCGTACTGTCATAGCGGCCGTATCTGTTGAAGTACACGCTGTCGTCCCCTGTGTGGGAGAATACCCCGTCCAGCATGACGTGCATGGAGAGGGCGCCGGCCTTTTCGCACAGCTCGGCAAAGTCCTCCTCCGTCCCGTACATGGGGTCGATCCTGCGGTAGTCCCCGGTGTTATACTTGTGGTTGGTGGGGGACTCGAAGATGGGGTTGAAATACAGACAGGTCACGCCCAGACTGTGCAGGTAGGGCAGCTTGTCGATCACGCCCCGCAGGTCGCCGCCGAAGAAGTCGCAGGGGTCGTAATAGCGCCTGCCGGGCAGGGGGGAATGGAGGGGGGGCTCATTCCAGCGCCTGTGTAGGTAGATGGTGCGGCCCTTCTCCCTGTGGAACGCGACGCGGGGATAGGAGCCCCTGGTGGCGCGGCCCCGGGCAAACCGGTCCACAAAGATCTGGTAGGCCACCGCTTTTTTGAACCAATCGGGCGTGCGGTACGCCCCGTCATATACGGTGATCTGGAAGGGAGCGCTCTCCCGGGAGGAGAGCGCTCCCAGCCCGCCCGTGCGTGTCCCGTCCGGCAGGCCGTAATAGAGCAGGCGGCTGCCGTCGTTGATGAGAAAGGAGTAGCGGGCCAGCCCGGTCTGGGGGAAGGAGAGGGAGGCCTCATAGATCTCGCGGCTCTCATCCGTCCCCCTGTAGTCCATCAGCTCAATGCCGTCATGGCCGTTGAAGCTGGTGCAGAGCAGGCAGTACGCGCCGTGCAGCCTGGCGCTCAGCTCCAGCCGGATGCGCACAGTGGCCCCGGAGGGCAGGGCGCCCTGGGGCCACCGGGTGCGGGGATTTTGGGAATGGTGATAGGCATCCCCGGCGGAAAAATGTTCGCTCATGAGCCTTCCTTATTTGTCAAACTGGGTTCTTTTGAGGTGCCAGAACTTGTCGTTGTACTCCTCGATGGTGCGGTCGCTGCTGAAGAAACCGGACTTGGCCGTGTTGAGGATGGCCATCTCCCTCCAGCGGTTCTGGTCGCGGTAGGTAGAGCGCACCCGGGCCTGGGTATCCAGATAGGAGGGGAAGTCCTTGAGTACCAGGTACTGGTCGGCCAGAGCGCCGTTCTCCCCGTAGAGCAGGAGATGATGCAGGTCGGAGAACTGGCGGGCCAGGCCGCTGTCCAGCGTGCCGTTGATGAGGGTCTCCAAAGTCCTGTGAATGACGGGATTGCCCTCATAGAGGGCGCCCGCGCTGTAGTTACCGTATTTGTAGAGCTGTTCCACCTCCGGGGCGGTCAGGCCGAAGAGGAAGATGTTCTCCCTGCCCACCTGCTCGGAGATCTCCACGTTGGCCCCGTCCAGGGTGCCGATGGTGAGGGCGCCGTTCATCATAAACTTCATGTTGCCCGTGCCCGAGGCCTCCTTGCCGGCGGTGGAGATTTGCTCGGACACGTCGGCGGCGGGGATGAGAAGTTCGGCACATGAGACATTGTAGTTCTCAACAAAGACCACGTTCAGCTTTTCGCGCACATAGGCGGGGGCCTGGGCGATCTTCTCGGACATCACGTTGATGAGCTTGATGATGAGCTTGGCCGTATGATAGTTGGCGGAGGCTTTGGCCCCGAACAGGAAGGTCGTGGGCTCCATGTCGAAAGAGGGATCGGCCATGAGGCTGTTGTAGAGGAAGATCACGTGCAGAATGTTGAGAAGCTGGCGCTTGTACTCGTGGGCTCTTTTGGCCTGCACGTCGAAGATCATATGGGGGTTGAGGGTTTTGCCCTGCTTTTCCCGCATCCAGGCGGCGAGGCGCTCCTTGTTCCCCGCCTTAACCTGGGCAAAGCGCTCGGCAAAGACCCTGTCCTTGGCAAAGGGGGTCAGTTTCTCCAGCTCGGACAGATCCTTTCTCCAGCCCGTCCCGATGGTCTCGTCGAGCAGGGAGGAGAGGGCGGGGTTGGCGTCCATCAGCCAGCGGCGGGGGGTGATGCCGTTGGTGATGCCGGTGAATTTCCAGGGCTCCACCACGAAGAAATTGCGGAACACGTCCTGCTTGAGAATATCCCCGTGCAGGCGGGACACGCCGTTGACGTGGGAGGACATGGCGATGCACAGGTTGGCCATGCGGATCTCGTTATAGCCGATGACGGCCATCTGACCGATGCGCTGCCACTGGCCGGGGAAGAAGTTCCACAGCTTTTTGCAGTAGTGCTCGTTGATGGCGGAGACAATGGAGTAGATGCGGGGGAGCAGGTCCTTGAAAAGCTGCTCGGGCCAGCGCTCCAGCGCCTCGCTCATGACGGTGTGGTTGGTGTAATTGAACACCCTTGCGGTGATGCTCGTGGCGGTATCCCAGTCCATGCCCTCCTCGTCTAGCATGATGCGCATCAGCTCGGGGATGGCCAGGGCGGGGTGGGTGTCGTTGATCTGGATGACCACTTTGTCCGCCAGGTTCTGGAGGGTACCGTATTTGCTCTTGTGCTGGCGCACGATGTACTGCATGGTCGCGCTGGTGAAGAAATAGTGCTGCTTGAGGCGCAGGCTCTTGCCCCCAATATGGGTCTCGCAGGGATAGAGCACCTTGGCG
>JAHZEH010000156.1:0-617 GCA_019421925.1 Clostridia bacterium | reverse complement strand
ATGTCGATGCGCTTGGGGGAGCGGGCGCTCCACAGCCTCAGGGTACCCACGTTGTCCGTCTTGTAGCCCACGATGGGCAGGTCATAGGGCACGGCGTTGACCACGGAGTAGTCCACATGGCGTATGTGGAGGTGGTCCTCCTCCCAGCGCTCCTCCACACGGCCGCCGAAATGGACCTCCACCTCGTCCTCGGGCACACAGACCTCCCAGGGGTACCCGCCCATATCGTCGAGCCAGGAGTCCGGCGCCTCCACCTGGGCATTGTCGATGATGCGCTGGCGGAAGAGGCCGTATTCATAGCGGATGCCGCAGCCCATGGCCGGATAGTCCAGCGTGGCGAGGGAATCGAGGAAGCAGCTCGCCAGGCGGCCCAGACCGCCGTTGCCCAGGCCGGGATCGGCCTCCATGTCCTCCAGCTCGTTGATGGACAGGCCCAGGTCGGAGAGGACCTCCCTGTATATCTCTGTCTCGTCGAGGTTGAGAAGGTTGTTTGAAAAGGCCCTGCCGGGGAGGAATTCCACAGAGAGATAGTAGAGCTTTTTGCCGTTCTGGGCCGCCTCGCTGCGGCGGGTTTCCAGCCATTTGGCCATGATCTCCTCGCGGATGACCAGGGAGCA
>JAHZEH010000155.1 GCA_019421925.1 Clostridia bacterium | reverse complement strand
GGCTATAAGGTGGAGCTGCTGCATAATGAGGGCCCCCGGATTTCAACCACCGGCCTCAAATATGTTCACAACGACACCTGTTATCCCGCCCTGCTGGTCATTGGCCAGTTCATCGACGCCCTGCAGAGCGGGCGGTATGACGTGGACCGCACCGCGCTGATGATTACCCAGACCGGAGGCGGCTGCCGGGCATCCAATTATATCCACCTGCTGCGCAAGGCTCTGGACAAAGCGGGCTTTGGGAGAGTTCCGGTGGTCAGCCTGAACCTCCAGGGGATGGAGCGCAACTCCGGCTTCCATCTGACGCTGGGCATGCTCTATCAGTGCGCTGCCGCTCTTATCTACGGGGATGAGCTGATGCTCCTGAGCAACCAGGTGCGGCCCTATGAGGCGGTCGCCGGGCAGACGGATGCGGCCCTCCAGCGGTGGATTGGCAGAATCAGCAGCCGCCTGGCCGAAGGCGGGGGCTGCGGCCTCTCCCAGATACGCCCTATCCTGGGCCAAATCGCCAGGGATTTTGCCGCCATTGAAAGGGTACCCGCTCCCAGGATCAAGGTGGGCATTGTCGGGGAGATCTATATGAAATACGCCAGCTTGGGCAACAATGGCCTGGAGAGGTTCCTTCAGAGCCAGGGCTGCGAGTACTGCATCCCCGGGGTGCTGGGGTTTGGCATGTATTGCATTTTTT
>JAHZEH010000154.1 GCA_019421925.1 Clostridia bacterium | reverse complement strand
TGCGGAAATGACCACCGCTATTATGGCGGCAACTGGTTTAAGTACCTCGGAGGCACCATCGCCAAGGGATATCTGACCAGGGTGGAAGAGGCTATGATTGAGGCGGTCTCGCAGGCGGGCCTGCGTCCCCCCAGACCCTTTTCCCATACCAGGGAGCTGGCCAGGGGGCTGATTGGCCACGGCAGCAAAATGGGTGAGGGGTGGCTGCTGACGGCGGAGATGATGGAACTGATCGAGGAGGGGTTTGAGAACGTTATCTGTACCCAGCCCTTCGGCTGCCTGCCCAATCATATCAACGGGCGGGGAATGATCGGCAGGATCAAGAGCCTTGCACCCCAGGCCAACATCGTCGCGATAGACTATGACCCCAGCGCCTCGAGAGTTAACCAGGAGAACCGCATCAAACTTATGCTGGCCTCAGCCAAGAGGGCGGTGGGAGGAGAGAGGCGGGAAGCCGCGGCTCCGGGCAGGGCAAAGGAAGCCTATGGGGCGGCTCCTGCGGCGAACATTGTGTAACGGGTAAGAGGCTCTGTGGCACATATCTGGGGCAGTAGAGGGAGGGAGCGGCGTTAGCCATCAAAGAGCTGCATATGTATTATGGAGCTATCTACGCCATCATGGGATATCCCTGACGGTTGAAGAAGGGGGCTGTCTCCGTGACCGGGGGAAACGGCGCAGGAAGAATAACCATATGTCATACTATATCCGTCCTGCACCACGCCATCAACGGGAAGATTACAGATGGGGCCGGCCTGTGCGCGACGCCGTCCGGCAGGATTATCACCCCGGGCATGCCCCATTTCCCCCAAAACAGGATGTGTGTCCAGGATGACTGCTGCAGAAAATTTGGCAATGGGCGGCATTACCGTGAAGGATAAAGCCAGGGTTCAGGAGAATTTAGAGAGTGTGTATTTGCGTTTTCCCCGACGGAAGGAGCGCAGCGCCAGCTTGCCGGTACGCTCTCCGGCGGCGGGCAGCAGATGCTCGTCACGGGCAGGCCCTGATGGCCTTCCCCCTTATCCTGCTGATGGATGAGCCCTCCATGGGCCTGTCCCCTCCGCTGGTTCAGGAGATATTCAAGGCCATTGGGAAACTGCAAAGAACTGGCATTACCATCCGTCTGGAGGAGCAAAACGCGCGCGTGGCGCTCTCCGCGGCGGACCGGGGCCATGTGCCCGGGATGGAAAGGAGCGCCATGGAGGACAACGCCTAAGAGCTACTTGAGGACGACCGCGTGCGCAAAGCGCACCTGGGCGCGTAGGGAGGAAAAATATGGACCGGCAGTTTGTTATCACCATTGCCCGCGGCTATGGCAGCGGGGGACGCACCATTGGAAAGATGCTGGCGCAGGAGCTGGGCGTGGATTTCTACGACCGCAAACTGCTCCGCCTGGCATCGGATGAGAGCGGCATCAACGAGGCCCTTTTCGGCAGGGCTGACGAGACCTTTAAGGGGACCTTGCTCTTTAAGGTGGCGCGCAGGAACTACAATGGCGAAATCATTTCGCCGGACAGCGACGATTTCATCTCCAATGAGAACCTGTTCAACTATCAGGCCAAGGTCATCAAAGAGCTGGCGGAGAGGGAGAACTGCATCATCATAGGGCGGTGCGCCAACTGGATTTTGCAGGACAATCCCAATGTTTTGCGCATCTATATCCACGCGCCGCTGGAGGTCTGCGTGCAGAGGGTCATGGAGATCGACGGACTGGACGAGAGGCAGGCCCGCAAGAAGGTGCAGACCATTGACAAGCGCCGGGCGGCCTATTACCAGTACTTCACGGGACAGGACTGGAAAAACGCCGACCACTATGACCTCTGTCTCAACAGCCATGACCTGAGCTGGGATCAGTGCGTCAAGCTGGTCAAGGAATATCTCAACATCCATTTTTCCCTGTGACGGGAGGATGGGGCCATGGGCAAAGGGGCCGGTTCCCGGGCTGGGGGTCGGCCTTTTTTCATGCGGGCTTGTCCGTATCCCGCCGGTGTATTACAATGGAAAGCAGCGAACAGGCGGAAGCCGAAGGAAAAGAAAGGCGGTATTTTCATGGCTCTGGAAATTATAGTGACGCTCCCGGCGGATGAGGCTCATCGCCGGATGATTGAGGAGGCTGCGCCCTCCGCTCATTTTACCTATATGGAGGAGAAGAATTGCACAGACAGCGAAATGATCCGGGGAGCAGACATCATTCTGGGGAACGTCCCCCCAAAGCTCATCGGGGGCAGCCCCAGGCTCCGTTGGATTCAATTGGGCAGCGCGGGAACAAACGGCTATACTGACAGCGGAGTCCTGCCCGAGGGGGCGCTTCTCACCAACGCCACAGGGGCCTATGGCCTGGCCATCGCCGAGCACATGCTGGGCATGCTGCTGATGCTTTTCAAAAAACTGGACCTCTACCACGCCAACCAGGAGAAGCAGCTTTGGCACATGGAGGGCAAAGTGCGCTCCCTGGTGGGGGCAAAAGTGGTGGTCGTGGGCCTGGGCGACATTGGCGGGGAGTTTGCCAAGCGGGTCAAGGCGCTGGGAGGCTATGTCATCGGCGTGCGCCGGGCGGACGCCAGAAAGCCTGAGTATGCAGACGAGCTGGTTCTGGCGGAGCGGCTGGACGAGGTGCTGCCAGTGGCCGATGTGGTGGCCGTCTGCCTGCCCGGCACGGAGCACACCCGCAATCTCATAAACCGGGAGCGCATCGGCCTGATGAAAAAAGACGCGGTGCTTATGAACGTGGGGCGGGGCTTTGTGGTGGACACTGAGGCCCTGTGCGACGCCCTGGAAAGCGGCAGCCTGGGAGGGGCGTGCCTGGACGTGACGGAACCCGAGCCCCTGCCTGCCGGCCACCGGCTCTGGACCGCCCCGCACACCCTTATCACCCCCCACGCCGCCGGACACTTCCACCTTCAGGAGACCTACGAGCGGGTGATCCGCATTGCCGTGGACAACCTGGGCAGGTATCTGCGGGGCGAGAAACTCAAAAACCTGGTGGACTTCCAGACGGGCTACCGGGCGGAAAAGGGTTAAACATATTCTCGGTTGGAAAAGGGCGTCGGGGAGGGCGCCCTTTGTTTATAATTCTTTTACAATTCTGTCCCCTAAATCGAAAGAAAGAACTGGTACACTAGTAAAAACAGACGTTTGGAGGAGGCCGATGAAAAAAATCGGGAAATGGGTGGTCGTGGCGCTGCTCCTGGCTACCGGAATCGTGGTCTATCAGAAATATAAAGGGGCGGAGACGGGCCTGGACAGAGATAACCCGATTTCCTCCCTTGTTCAGGATATTTTGCCCTCGGGGCAGGAGGACTTGTCCAACCCGGAAAGGAGCCCGGCCCCAACGGACGCGCCTGAGCCTGCGGAGAAACCTCAGGAGGGGGACGAGCTCCTCCTGCTGGTCAACGCCTGGAACCCCATGGGGGAGGACGACGTCCCCCAGGACCTGACCAATCTTTATACCCACAAGGACCGCGCTTTTGAGCTGGCCCGCAGCGACATCGAGCTGCGCCAGTGCGCCTATGAGGCGGCCCAGACGATGTTCCTGGCCGCCCGGGAGGATGGGGTCAGCGGCTTTATCCTCACCAGCGGCTACCGCAGCCGGGAGGCACAGCAGGCGATCTGGGACGAGAGGCAGGACGATACGGTCAACCGGCCGGGGGAGAGTGAGCATGAGAGCGGCCTGGCTTTCGATGTGACAGCCATGAACAGCCAAGGCGGGTTTGAGAAAACGGAACAGTTTGCCTGGCTGGAAGAGAACTGCTGGGACTACGGTTTTATCCTGCGTTACCCCGAGGACAAGGAGGATGTCACCGGCATCACCTATGAGCCCTGGCATTACCGCTATGTGGGCGTTGAGGCGGCTCAGGCCATGAGGGCGAGCGGTGAGACGCTGGAGGAATATCTGGATCAAACCAAGTAAAGGAGGCGGTGTGCCATAGGCCGTATGATCGAGGGGATGACATTCTGGGATTGGCTGCTGGGCCTGCTGGGGTTGGGGCTGCTGGTGCTGGAGCTTATCGTGTGGTCCAGCTCCAACTTTCATGTGGGCCATCTGCTGACCGTATTGCTTGCCCTGGCTATGATGGCGTTTGCCCTTCTGCGCGGGCCCATCCTGGCCCATACGCCCCGGTTCCTTCTCTGGACGGCGGGAGTCCTGCTGTTTTCAGCGCTGGGATTCATGGCTTTTCTCTACGCGTATGGGAAGACCGACACCTGCGACGGGACGGAGGACGCGGTGATTGTTCTGGGGGCGGGCCTGCGGGGAGAGGACGTTTCGCTCACCCTGGCCCGGCGGCTGGATGTGGCCGTGGCCTACCACCGGCGGAATCCCCGGGCCCTCATCGTAGTCTCAGGGGGGCAGGGGGCCAATGAGCAGATCCCCGAGGCGCTGGCGATGCGGCGGCATCTGACAGAGCGGGGGGTGCCGGAGGAGCTCATCCTTATGGAGGACCGCTCCACGGACACCAGTGAGAATTTTGCTTTCTCCAAAGCGATGTTGGAGGAGCGGTTGGGGCGGGATTTCCGGACCGTCGTGGTCACGACGGACTTTCACGCCTTCCGGGCCGAGATTCTGGCCCGTCACGCAGGCTTAGCCGTCACGCGGGCGAGCTCACCGCTGAGCTGGTATCAAGTACCTGCCAACTACCTTCGCGAGATGGTAGCCATGATAAAGCTGCTGTTTATTGACTTGCGTTAGCCAGAGCAATGAAATCCGAACCCGTCGAAAGGGCCTGAATTGGCGTGCTTCTTCGTTCTCGTCCCTTAGCATAGAACCACTATGCC
>JAHZEH010000153.1 GCA_019421925.1 Clostridia bacterium | reverse complement strand
CTGGAGCGCACCCACGCTGTAGTTCTTGCGCAGATCCTCCATGGACATGCCCATGATGCGGGCATAGTCCTCCAGGCGGATATTCTGGCGGGCCATGCTCTGCTGGAGCTCATGGATCATCTCGTCGATCTGGCGCTCGACCATGCCCTGGGGCACGTCGATCTCCAGCTTCTCCACCACGGCGCCCACCGCAGCGTTCTCCAGCGCGGCCTGCGCCCTGCGCTTTGCGTCCTCTTCCAGCTTGGCGCGAATGTCCGCTTTGTATTCCTCCAGGGTGTCAAAATCGCTGACATCTTTGGCAAAATCATCATCCAGGGCGGGCAGCTCCTTGGCCTTGACATCCTTGACGGCACAATGGAACACCGCAACCTTGCCGCCCAGATCGCCATGGTAATTTTCCGGGAAAGTGACGGTAATATCCTTCTCCTCCCCGGCGTTCACGCCCACGAGCTGCTCCTCAAAACCGGGAACAAACTGGCCGGAGCCGATGTCGAGGGTCTGGCCCTCGGCCGTGCCGCCGTCGAACTTAACGCCGTCGATGGCGCCGGAGTAATCCAGAACAATGCGGTCGCCCATCTCAATGGGACGGCTGGCGTCCACATAGCGGACCAGGCGCTGCTGTTCGCGCTCGATTTCACGGTTGATCTGCTCATCCGTAACATTATACTCCCGCTTTTCCAGTTCTATACCCTTGTACATATCGGCGCTCAAAACGATCTCGGGCTTGACGGGGAAAGTGGCGGTGAAAATGAGCTCCTGGCCCCTGCCGATCTGCTGAATGTCGATATCCGGCGCGTCTACGGGCTCCAGGCCCGCCTCGGTCAGGGCGCCGAGATATGCCTCGACATAGACCGCATCAAACGCGCCCTCGTAGAAAACGCCCTCGCCGTACGCCTTTTCAATCATCTGGCGGGGAGCCTTGCCCTTGCGGAAACCCGGCAGATTGTAGCGCTTGCTCTCCTTTATGTAAGCCTTGTTCAGACCTTCGTCGAACTTTTCGGCGGAAACATGCACTTCAAGCTTAATGCGGTTATGGTCGAGTTTTTCGTAGGTGGACATGGTTGTTTTTCCTCCAAAGTGTTGTTTTTTCAAAGATTATGCCAGCGCTCACGCGCAAATTTCACAAGGCAATGGTCTCCAGGTACGATTTGAAAACCCATTCAGGGTATTATATCACAGGCCTGTACCGCCCTGCAAGAATTGTTCTGTGCCAAGCAACATTTATTCACCCGCTTTGGGGCTCTTCTCCCGGCGGAGCCCCTTGAGCGCCCCGCTTTTCTCCAGCGCCGCAATTACCATCCGCGCCACGATCCCCGTCAGCAGACCCGTTATGACAGCAGCCAGCATGAGCCAGGGGAGCAACGAATAGATGAGGCCCCAGGTTTTAACCACCAGAATGGCCACAATGATCTGCCCGACGTTATGGGCCACCGCGCCGGCGGCGCTGACGCCGATGATGCTTATGCCCTTGATACGGCTGAGCAGCGTCATGACAATCCAGCTCAGCAGTCCCCCGCCGAAACTGTACATCATCACTGAGGGGCTGCCGAAGAGCAGGCCGGAGAGCACGACCTTGAGCACCATGAGCACAAAGGCGTCCCCTGCCCCCAGCATATAGAGGCCAAAGAGTATCACCACGTTGGACAGGCCCAGTTTGATGCCGGGAATGGCCTCGGTGATGGGAATCAGCTTCTCAATATAGCCCAAAATGAGCGCCATGGAAGTCAGAAGCGCCATATAGGCAACTTTTTTGGCGGTAAAGCGGGTATGCTGCAAACTATTTCCTCCCAAGCGGGCAATTGCGCTCCATTGGGCGCAAAAGCGTCAAATACAGTTCTTTTATTATAGCGCAAATTTAAAAACTTTGTATGGTTTCCTTCAAGTTTTTCTTGATTTTATTTGCCCAATGGTTCAAAGTATAGTGTGGTGATTCATGAAAACAAAAAAGGTGGATACCAAATGAAACAAAAACTGATCGCAATTCTACTGTCGGTTCTTCTCGCCGTAAGCTTCACCGCCTGCGGGGGCCAGGCGGAACCGGCCCCTCAGGTCAATACCCCCCTGAGCAGAACCGCTTTGAACTACCTGGACACCGTCATCTCCATCACTCTCTACGATGGCCAGAGCGAATCTGTCCTGGACGGCTGCGTCGACCTGATCGCCAAATATGAAAATCTTCTGAGCAAAACGGTCGAGGGCAGCGATGTCTGGAACATCAACCACGCTGCCGGCCAGCCCGTCGCCATATCTGACGAGACGGCGGCAGTCATTCGGTCCGGCCTGTACTACGGGGAGATCTCCGGCGGCGCGTTTGACATCTCCATCGGGCCGGTGAGCGCCCTATGGAACTTCAAGGCCGAAAATCCCCAGGTGCCCGACGCCGGGGCCCTCGCCCAGGCCGTATCTCTGGTCGACTACCGTAAGGTCAAGCTGGAGGGAAATACGGTCACTCTGGCCGACCCCAATATGCAGCTCGACCTGGGCGGCATCGCCAAGGGTTATATCGCCGACAAGCTGGCGGAGTACCTGAAAAAGAACAACGTAACCTCCGCCATCATCAACCTGGGCGGCAATGTCTACGCCCTGGGTTCCAAGAGCGGTTCCAGCTGGAGCGTGGGCATCCAGGACCCCTTCGGCCGCAGTCAGAGCCCCGTAGCCGCCGTCAAAGTGGAGAACAAGTCCGTCGTCACCTCCGGCATCTATGAGCGGTATTTCCAGATCGGGGATGAATTCTATCACCATATCATCGACCCCAAGACGGGCATGTCCGTGCGCAACGAGCTGACCTCCGTCACCATCATCTCCGACCACTCCATCGACGGCGACGCCCTCTCCACCTCCTGCTATGTGCTCGGAATCAACGAGGGCAAGGCGCTCATCGAAAGCCTGGAGGGCGTGGAGGCCATCTTTGTGGACGAATATGAGCGTGTCTCCTACACCTCGGGCATCTATATCCCCGAGAACGACCCCGATGGGCAGGGGATCCCCCTGACCCTCGCCAAGAGCGCCGCCAACTAAACAGCGTAATTCCAGGGACCCGGCCCGCCGCATAAACTGCGGCGGGCCCTCTTTATTTTATTATAACAAAAAGGCCGCGCGCTTGGTCAGCACGCGGCGGAAATGCGAGATAAGTCTATAAGCCGAGTTCTGTGTTGGACGGTCATCTATCTAGGCCGGCTGTTGCCAGACGGCTCATGCGATTACAAAGGGCGTGGCGGGCAGCCATTAAATGCCCTCATTTCAATCTTGCACCAGGTGGGGTTTACATAGCGGACAAGTCGCCAGGCCGCTGGTGAGCTCTTACCTCGCCTTTCCACCCTTGCGGCGCCTTGCGGCGCTTCGCGGTATCTCTCTGTTGCACTTTCCTTGGAGTCGCCTCCACCGGGTATTACCCGGCACCCTGCCCTGCGGTGCTCGGACTTTCCTCATCCGGTCTCCCGGACGCGACCATCTGGCTTACTCGCATTTTGACAAAAGAAACTTGATTCAGGCGTTATCCTGCAAATAGAGGATACGCCCGCAGTTGTCGCACTCCACGATATCCTGTTCCTTGAGCCTGCGCGCCACAACGGCGGGCAGCTCCATGTTGCAGCCCCCGCATTTGTTCCCGTTGACGAGGGCAACGGGAACGGAGTGGTTGCGCTTGACCCGTCTGTACGCCTCCAGCAGTGGGGGCTCCACAGTCTCGGAGGCTTTCTGCGCAACAGCCCTGAGCTCGTCGAGCTGGCCCTGGGCGGCAGACCTCTCCTCCTCGTATTTGGCCTTCACCTCATCGTACTCCTTGCGGGCGCGGGCAATCGTGATACGCATCTCCGCAAGCTGCACCTCCTCCTTTTCGAGGACATGCACGATCTGGGCGAAATCCTTGCGCTCCTGGGCGACGCGCGCGGCAAGCTGGTCAAAATACTTGCGGTAGCGCGAGATCTCCTCCAGATTCTCCTTGTCGATGTTCTCATATTTTGCCATGCCCTCCTGATAGCGCTTCTCATAGAGATCGAAGCGCTCGGAGGTGGAGGCTATGGTCTGGCGGCGCACCTCAACGGCGGCGTTCATCTTCTGGAGGATGCGTTTTTGATCCTCCAAATAGGAGCGCAGCTTGCTCAGGCGCTTATAGGTGGCCGAATTGCGCAAACCCGCCTCGAATTTATCGCATTCCACATCTGCTTCCTGAAATTTCCAAAGGGTTTCCAAATTACTCAAATCCAATCCCTGCCTTTTCTATGGATACAAGACCGATGCCCCCTGGGGAGCGGGTCAAACAATGACGATTGCGGGGCGCTCCGCGCTGGAGACGCGGAACGCCGTATTACATTGTACCCCATCAAAATGTTCTTGTAAACCTTCAATTAGCCAATATACAATGGGCCGCTCGGTTTCGAAGTGCCCTGCGTCCAAAATAACCATGCCCATCCCCACTGCCTCCGCCGCAACGTGGTGCTTTAAGTCCCCCGTCAACAGGGCCTGGGCCCCCATCTCCGCCGCTCTGGCGGCAAAGTCTGCGCCGCTGCCGCTGCATACGGCGAGGCGGGTAATCCGGCGCTCTCCGTCCCCCGCCATCCGCATGGCCGGGATCCCCAGCAGCTCCTTGACTCTCCCGCACAGCTCCCGGGCCGTACAGGGCAGGGGCAGGTCACCCACCCGGCCCATGCCTGCCTCCCCCTCCTTCGCCTCCAGAGGAACGGCGTCCAGTAGTCCCAGCCCCCTGGCCAGGTAGGCATTGGTGCCCCGGCGGGCGCAGTCCAGATTGGTGTGGGCGGCAAAATGGGAGACGCCGTGCCGGATCATCTTCAGCAGGCAGCGGCTCTCAGCATTCCCGCCGTCCAGCCGCTGGATGGGGCGGAGCATCACGGGATGATGAGTCAGGATGAGGTCAGCACCCCACTCCAGCGCCTCCTCCACAACGGGCTCGGATATCTCCAGCGCTATGAGGACCCGATGGAACTCCCCCGCGCCGCAGTCAACGAGCATCCCCACGTTGTCCCAGCTCTCCGCCAGAGAGGCCGGGGCCATTTCTTCCATATAATCTAAAAAGTCCTGCCGCTTCAACTTCTCTCCCCTTCTGTTCTCTCGATCTCCAGCGCCGCCTGCCGGTACAGGGCGATACGCTCCCGAAGGGCCCGGTCCCCCGCCTTTGCCGTCTCCGTATCCCCGCTTCCCGTCTGGACCAGCCGCCTCTCCA
>JAHZEH010000152.1 GCA_019421925.1 Clostridia bacterium | reverse complement strand
CTCGGCCAGCAGGGGATCCCTGCGCTGCCAAAGAAGAGGGCCGATCTCATCCGGCATGCCGTCTGTCCTCTCGGGGAGGGCCCCGGCGGCTCTGCGCACCTTCATCATCTCATGGATACGCCTTCCCTCCCGGACAAGGGCCTCGTCCAAAATGGCATAGCCTCTGGAGCGGAGATAGGCCCGCAGCCTGTCCCCGTGCTGCATGGGCTGGAGCACCAGGGTGAGTTTCCCTGCAATATCGGGCGCCGCCTCCCGAATCCGGGCACTCAGTTCTCCCCCCATGCCC
>JAHZEH010000151.1:1835-5512 GCA_019421925.1 Clostridia bacterium | reverse complement strand
GCGCCATGCAGTACACCCTGACCGCCTTTGAGGCCAGCCAGTATGTCAGCCAGATCGAATATGGACTCAAATATGGCAAGGAGCTGGAGAACTATTTGAACGCCGACGAGCTGATGAAAAAAATCCTGACCAGTTCCTCCTATATGGAGGGGGTATACATCATCAGCGCGGGGGGCAAGGTGCTTCAGGCCGTGGGCGACATACAGGGTACCGTGCCCGACGTCTCGGGCATCGACCTGGGGGAGGAGCTCTACAGCATCATCTCCACCCAGGACTATAAATACGTCTTTCTTGACATTGACAACAACGACGGCGTGAATGTGGGCAAGCTCATGATGAAGCTGGACAGCGCCTCCATCGGAAACGTCATCAGTGAGGAGCAGCAGAGCCAGTTCTGGCAGTCGCTGATCATCACGGGGGAGGCATTCCTGCTGGCCGCCGTCTTTATTGCAGGCTATCACAACAGAAAGGGGCGCAACGCCCTGCTGCTGCTCAGCCTGCTCATGGGGGGCGTGCTGCTGCTCTCCCAGGGCCTGGACTGCGGCATTGAGGCCGTCAAGTCCGCCCAGCTTGCGGAGCGGTCCACCGCCCAGTCCGCCCAACGTATCGCCCAGGTCGTGCAGCAGCAGATCGACAACGTGGTGCAAAAGGGCGTGGCCAGCGAGGACCTGACGGATATCTCCAGTTTCCTGCGCAAAAACGCAGCCCAGAGCAGTACGGTGGAGAGCCTCGCTATTGACAGCAGCGGCAGAGTGATGGCCCAGGCTTCCACTGAGTACAGCAGCGCGCTGGTACAGGAGTTCCGCAGCAAATCCACGGGACTGCTGGGCCTGTTTCTGGGCTTTTCGGTCCTTCTGTGCGGAGGGGCGGTTCTGTGGGGCAGGCGGAGGCGGGCGCTCCACAAAGATCATCGGGGAATTACGGCGGCAGCGCCGGGCATATGAGGAGTTTGGACGATATGATGTGTGAATCACAGAAAGAATGGGAACCGGGGACATATCCCCTGGATAGGTGGGACGATCTGAGCAGGCGGGCGATGGATATCCTGGCGCGGGATCCCGATCAAAATGCTCTGATGGTCAGTTGCCTCAACAGGGGGACCGCCAGGAATGTCTCAATCATCGGGCAGTCGGTGTGCTTCCAGGACAGCAACAGCGGCAACTATATGCTGCGCTGCGACAGTTTGGAGGAGTTTGAGGCTCAGTATGCGGCCATGCCGCCCTGCACGTTCCTGCTCGCCAACGGCGCGCTGGGCGGGAGAGTGCAGGAGGCCCATCCTGAGCTGACGCTGTGCGAGTACTGCCAATGGGTTTTGACAGAGCCCCCGGAGATCGAGGTGCATGAGATGGAGGGCGTTGCCTTCGGGCCCGTTACGAAGGCGCAGCTGCCCTTTATCTTCCGGACCTATCTGAGCGATGAGTTCGACCACGACTATGTCCGCCGGCAGATTGAGCGGGCCCCCGCCCTCTGCGCCTTTGAGAATGGGAAGATTCTGGGATACGTGCTCACCCATGCTGACGGCGAGGCCGGCCCCATGTATATCGATCCTGCGGCGAGGGGGAAGGGCCTGGGCACGGAGATGCTCCGACGCATCACCCGGATGCTTGTGGCGCAGGGATACATCCCCCTGGGGCACATTCACACAGACAATCAAGTTTCCATGAAGATGCACCGGCACGTTGGGTTTCACCAGTGCGGGGAGCTGATCTTTTGGGCCTATCATAAAAGCATTGAGAAGGGAATGTAGAGGCATGAAAAAACGGTGGACGAGATGGGTTGCGGTGGCCCTTGCGCTTGCCTTGGCGGCCCTTGCCGGCTGTTCCGCCCAGACACAGACAGGGCAGGGGCAGGATGTGGGCGAACTTGAGATTGGTTCCCAGTCCGTGGGGGAGGACGGCTTCCCCTCCGCGCCGACCACAAAAGCGGACGGCAGTAAATTTCGTATTGCCTTTGTTGATCTGGATCCCTACGATTACACCACCCAGATCATCTACCATCTGCTCGAGGGTCTCAAGAGCGACGGTTGGCTGGAGTATGACGAACTGCCCGACCCCGACGAGTCGGACGCCCGCGCGCTCATCACCTATTTGGCGGAGAATGGCGCAGGGCCCTACATTGAATTCGTCGCCGACGCCAGCTACTATACCCTCATCGACGGGGAGGATGTGGCCAGAGCAGGCCTGGATCAGCATATCCGGGTGAATCATGATATCGACATGCTCTGGGCCTGCTCCACCAGTACGGCCAAGCTGGCCAGCGAGTATGCCGACGAGGTCATCGTTATCGCCTATCCCCTCTCCGCACCGGTCACCTCCGGCATCGTCAAGGGGGAGGAGTACTCCGAAGTGGACAATGTCTGGGCCCATGTGGATACGTCCCGTTTCCGCCGTCAGATGAAGGTGTTCCGGGAGGTGTACCCCTTCCAGAAAATCGGCGCGGTCTATTACGACGAGGGCGTCTCCAGCATCAGCGACTACATCGCCGGGGCCGAGGAGGAGGGCGTGGAGATCGTCTGCCAGCAGATTCCGGCCAGCACCTCGGAGGAGGACATTGAGCAGTTCAACAGCAACTTCCTCTCTGCAGCCCGAAAGATGCTCCGTCAGGACGGCATCGATGCCTTCCTGCTCACGGCGGACATGATCAAGAGCGACGACGTGCTCGACCAGCTCCTCGACCTGTTCAACGCGGCGGGCGTGCCTGTTTTTGTCCAGTCCGGCGACAATTTTGTTGAGGACGGCTGCCTGCTCACCGTCCAGATCCTGGACCCCAGCGACGTGGGCCGCTTCGTGGCCAATGCCATCGGGAAGATGTTCAACGGGGCCAAGCCCTCCGAGGTGCGCCAGGTCTATATCAGTACGCCCTACCTCATCTTGAACATGGACAGCGTCAAACGCCTGGGCATCGTGCCCCCGTTTGAGATGCTCATTTCCTGTGAGAAAATCTATTCATCAAGCAACTGAGAGAGGGAGGGGCGGACATGACGGAGGAAACGACGGGAAAAAAGAACGCGGGCGGCAAAAAAATCAAGATATGGCTGTTCTCCATGTTTTCGGTGCTGGTGATTCTGGCGAGCTTTTTCTTCACCTGGATCATCCACTCGGACTTTACAAGCAACTACAAGGAGATACAGCAGCAATACTATGAACTGACCTGCGGGCAGCTCATCAACAACATGGAGAATTCCATCAAATACGGCAAGGAAATCGACCGTTTTTATGGAATGGATACCATTTTTGACGACATTTACCAGTACATCAGCCCCTCCATCTCGGCCTATATTCTGCGGCCGAACGGTCAGGAGCTGTACAGAGCCGCCACCAGCCAGCCCCTGAGCGGCGACCTCTTCAAAGACGGAAACATCGTCTCCGCTCTGGCCAATGAGGGCAATACCCGGGACACCAAGGCGTTTTCCATGGACGGCGGCGGCGAGGCCATCATCATGCCCATCTTCAACGACAGCGGCGTGACCGTAGGAAATATGCTGCTGCTGGTGGGCAAGGACGAGTATAAGGATGTGTTCGACGCGGCTCTGAGCAGCACGGTCAGGACCACAGCCATCATCGTGGGCGTGACCATCCTGCTGCTGCTGGTGGTGCTGATCTTCTTCCCTCTGAGGGAGGAACAGGGCAAGGCCGGGCGCAAGCGCATGCTCAACATTGTTCTGGTGCTCATGGTGG
>JAHZEH010000151.1:0-1784 GCA_019421925.1 Clostridia bacterium | reverse complement strand
ACAGTACAAGGAGACCATGGTGGATTGCGGCGAGAGCATCTCCACCTATATCGGCAGCGTCATCCAGCGGGTCAATGAGAAGGGCGTGGCCTATGAGGATATGCAGGGCCTGTCCGATTATCTGGCCTCCCGCGTGATGGATACGCCCCTGATCTGGAACATCCGCGTGCTCAACGTCACGGCGGATTCCAACGATATCCTGGAGAGGGGGGGACAGACCTCCTTCAGCATCCCTCTCGACGAGAACGGGGCCAGCGGCGTCCAGCTCCAGTTCGAAATTTCAGAGAGCTATATGGACGAGGCCCTGAGGAACCTGCTCCTGACCTTCCTCTCGACGGTGATCGTCATGCTGGTCGCTATCGCGGAGATCAACCGCCTGCCCGAGATATTGCTGGACAAGAGGGCGGTGGACGCCGGGAACGCCGCGGCGGGCAAGAGGCCGGTTCTGCCTTCGGCCCTGCGCCTTGTCACTTTCCTCGTTTATATGGGGAATTACGTCTGTATCCCCTACACCGGCGCACTCATTCGTGCCAGGGGTATCGCCCTGCCCGGCCTCTCCATGGAGATGACAGCCACATTGCCCATCACGGTGGAGACGGTGGCCATGATGCTGGGTATGATTGTGCTCAACAAGGTGGGTTACAAGCTCAAAAATTCCCTCAGCCTTCTGGGAACGGGAGCCATGCTGATTGCCTGCAACCTCCTGTGTATCATTCCCGGCAGCGCCTTCTACCTGATTGCCATGAGAGCTCTGTGCGGCCTGGGCTATGCCCTGCTCCGCACCACCCTCAACCGCTTCGCCACCTTTGGCGAGGGAGCGGACCTTGGGGTCAACATTGCAGCCATCAATGCGGGCGTTCTGGGCGGCATCATGTGCGGCGGCTCCCTGGGGGCCATCGTGTCCAACGTCATCAGCCCCTATGCGACCTATGCCTGCACGGCTTTCTTTGCACTGATTTTCGTCATTATGTCCCGCAGCATTATCAGCCATGATGCGCTGTCGGGCAAGGGCGAGAAAACCAGCACGGAGGGCGGCTTCTTCAAACTGCTGCGCAGCAGGCGGGTGGTATTCTATCTCATCTGCGTGCTGGTGCCCCTCAACATCGGACTCATGTTCATCGTGGCCTTCTTCCCCAGCTTCCTGGCATCGAGCGGCAACGAGCTGCTCACCAGCTATGGCTATATCGTCAACGGCCTGGCGGGCATCTATGCCGGTCCCTATCTGGTGCGTACTCTGGGTAAAAAGCTGGGATACCGCAAGTCTCTTGCCTTCCTGATGCTCATGGGCGCGGCAGCTATCGCCATCCTGGGCTTTGACAGCATCCTTGTGGTGACGGCCATGATTTCCGCCGCCCTCATGGGCGTGTTCGACGAGTTCGGCAACCCCATCGTGTCCGACTATTTTCTCTCCCTGCCGGAGGTGCAGTCCATCGGCGCTTCCAACGCCCTGGGCTATACTACGGTCATTGGCTCCGCTGCCCAGGCGGTCAGTCCCGTGCTCTATGGCATGCTCATCACTATGATGGGCAATACCGGCAGCATGGGGGCGCTGCTGCCCATTTCCCTGGTATGCGTGCTCGCCGGCGTGCTCATCCTCCTCTTCCTGCGGGAGAACAAGGGCACGGATATCCAGGCGGAGCTTTAAACACCCCAATACATTGACAGAAGGAGGCGCTTCACCCTGCAGACAGCCAATTTTGAACGGGCGGGACTGCCCTATGAGGATCAGTGGGAGCTGATAGAGGACCTCCTTTGTATGCTGGACCTGCAAATCTACGCCCTCT
>JAHZEH010000150.1 GCA_019421925.1 Clostridia bacterium | reverse complement strand
CGACCAGCGCCACAAATCCTCTCTCGAAGAGGATACTCAGCACGATGAGCACAGCGGTCCATGCAAAGAGGTCCACCGTCTCGAGATAAATCTTGGACTCGTAGATTTTCCCGCCGATGGACAGCCGGGTAGAGCCCAGCACTTCGGCGGCAATGCCCGCCTTCCAGGCCATGCCCGCGCCTGCGGTGCAGGCCGCCATAAAGTAGGGCATGACAGCGGGGAGATAGATTTTTTGCAGCTTGTCCCGCCGTCTGAGGCGGAACACCTGGGCCATCTCCAGCAGATTGCGGTCCACCGCCCGGATGCCGCCCGAGACATTGCTCCACACCACGGGGAGCACCATGAGAAAAGAGATAAAAGGGGGAACCCGGTTACCGCCCAGCCAGACGATGGCCAGGATGATAAAGGAGGCCACTGGGGTGGCCTTGACGATGCCCAGAACAGGGCTCAAAAAGGCATGGGCCAGGGGCACAAAGCTGGTCAGCACTGCCAGCAGGCAGCCGCAGACCACTGCCAGCGCGAATCCGCAGGCCACCCGCAGCAGGGAGGCAGCCGCTGCACCGTAGAACTCCCCCGTTCCCATGAGCTCAGCGATGCGCTGGAGAACGTCAAAAGGAGATACGATGAGTATCTCCTTTGCAACGAGGCAGTACAGCCCCTGCCAAAGGGCCAGCCAAAAGAGCGCGACGGCGCAGACGCGCAGTACGCGGCTCCCGGCGCCCCCTCCCGGCGCTTGGTTACGGTTTGTAGAAGAAATCCTCATTGGGGATGCTTCCTCCCACTGATTTGGGATTGGCGGCAAACAGCACCTCATAGAGCTTGCTGATGCTCTGCTCCATCTCAGCCCCGGTGATGAACACAATATGGCAGCCCGGGATGATCTTCTCGGCCAGAGCGGCGTTCTCCACCAGGCCGTATTGGGCGATATCCTGGGCGGCTGCGGCGGGATTGCCCGTCACATACTCCACCGAGGCTTGGTACTCCGTCAGGAAGGCGTCCACAGCCGCCTTGTGCTCCCCGGCAAATTCGCTGCGCACCACAAGGCATCCCATAGAGAGCACGCTGTCCGCGGCCCCGGCCAGCTCCGCCGCCTTGTCCCACTCCTCCGTCAGATCGAGGGAGCGCGCCATGTTCTCATTCTTGGCCAAAACCGAGCTGGCGAAGGGTTCGGGCAGCACGCAGATCTCCACGTCCCCGCTGGCGGCCAAAGCGGCCAGTTCAGCATGCTCCCCCTTATATTCCAGCGTTACCTGGTCCGCGAGGCCGTTCTGTTCCAAGATGAAATTGAGCACATATTCAGGCATGGCCCCCTGTCCGGTCAGATAGACCGTCTTCCCCGCCAGATCTCCGATGCTCTGGACGCTGCCGTCCCTGCTGAGCAGATGGAGCACGCCCAGGGTGTTAAGCGCCGCAAGCTGCACGCCACCGCTTGTCTTGTTATACAATGTGGCAGCCAGGTTGGTGGGCAGGGCGGCAATATCCACCTCCCCGCTGGTCAGAAGGGCAACCGCCTCGTCCGGCGCGCTGATGAGCTGGAACTCATAGTCATTTTGCGCGGACGCACCGGCGTTCTTCATAACCTGCACCATCCCCATGCCCGTTGGGCCCTTGAGGGCCGCCACCCGCACCTTTTCCTTCCGGGCGTGCGCCGCCTCCGGCTCAGGAGTGATGTCCACGCTGGGAACCTCTGTGGGCTGGGGCGTGGGGCTCTGGGCAGGCGTCGGTTCCTGGGGCGCGGAGCACCCCGCCAGGACAGTGAGGCACAGGGCCAGCGCCAGCAGGACGCCGCCCGCTTTTTTGATCATTTTCATAGTGAATCCTCCCTTGCGCGCCTCAGTGGGCGCATCCCGCTTTTCGGTCGATGACCTGGGGCGGGCAATTGAGCTTACAGTCCAGTTTGTTGATCCGTTCGGTCAGATAGACCAGATAGTTTTCCGTAATCTGAGGAAAACGGGCGAAGAGCTGTTGAAACAGCGCCTCCTCCAGGAAGAGAATGCGGCACTCCCCCTGGGCCTGCACCTGAAGATACTTCTTGCTCCCCTCCCGGTACAGGGTGGCAGCGCCGAATACGTCCCCCGCCTTCATCGTACCGGCAACCGTAATCCTGCCGTCCTCAGCGATACGGCCGTAGCGCGCGCCGCCCCGCACGAGAACCCCCAGGGAGCGTTTGCCGTGGCCTGCCACATCAATCTCCTCCCCGTCCTCAAAAATGCAGGCCGAGGTGTTCAGGCTGCCGATGGCGCTTGCTGCAGCCACCCAATCCACCCCCTGAAACAGGAAGGTGGCACGCAATGCCTCCACGTCCATTTCATTCTTCGCAACAGGGATCATTTCCTTTTCACCTCGCCCTAAAAAATCCTTCCATAGAGAAGAAACCGCCGGACTCCCAAAGGTTAGCCATGGCTTCATAGTCCCATTATAGTTTCCTTCTCCACGGCCCGTCAATCAATGTTATAGAAACGACAGGGCCCCTTCTTTGCGGCCGCCTTGATTCCAGCTGGGAGAGGTGTTAAGATGGAACCACTTCATCACTGTTGAGTGCCCCTATGGGCACCCCTCACAGATCGCCGCCCCCTCTGTCCAGTGCTGTGCGGCTTTTCCCCGCTATATATTCAGGCGGCGGTTTCAGCCAAATCCCGGCGGCACAGCGGGCGGTTAATCAGTGTTTTCTGTCCACCGGGGCGGTATGCCGAGGAGAAAATCATGGAGATCACATTCAAACAATGCACCCAAGCGGATGCCGGCACGCTGCGTGCTCTGTCCTGCAAAACATTTCAGGAGACCTTTGCCGCCAGCAACCCGCCCTCCCAGTTGCAGGCCTATTTAGACAGCGCCTATGCCGAGGAGAAGCTGCGGGCTGAGCTGGGCAACGAGTCCTCACAGTTCTATTTCCTGTACTGTGACGGCGGCCTGGCCGGTTATCTGAAGCTGAACACAGGGCCTGCCCAGACGGAATTCCATGACCAGGCCGCTCTGGAAGTGGAACGGATCTACCTCTCCCGGGAGTACCAGGGTTTGGGGCTGGGGGGATACCTGATCGAACGGGCCATCGCGCTGGCTGCGGCTCTCCGAAAACAATATGTCTGGCTGGGCGTCTGGGAAAAAAAATCAAAGAGCCATCTCTTTCTATGAAAAACACGGCTTCCGCAGGGCCGGGGCCCACTCCTTTTTCGTTGGAGACGACGAACAGACGGATTATATCATGCGGCGGGACTTATGACAGAACAAGATTGACGGTCCCCCTGGAAATTGTTACAATATCTATATGTGCGGGCTGTTCCCGCGCTGCCCGAGAAAAAACAGATTTCAAAACAGAGCGATAAATCGAAACAGAAAGAAGGAGCCCGTTATGTTCGATATGAAGAGCAAAAAAGGCATCATCTGCGATATGGATGGCGTCATCTACCACGGCAACCGTCTGCTCCCCGGCGTCCAGGAGTTCGTCAACTGGATGCAGGAGGAGGGCAAGCGTTTTCTCTTCCTGACCAACAGCAGCGAGAGAACCCCCCGCGAGCTCCAGCAAAAGCTCGCCCGCCTCGGCCTGGACGTGGACGAGAGCCACTTCTATACCAGCGCTCTGGCCACCGCCGCCTTCCTCAGCCAGCAGGCCCCGGGCTGCTCTGTTTTTGCCATCGGCGACGCGGGTCTGCTCAACGCTCTCTACGATGCGGGCATCACCATGAACGACGTCAACCCCGACTACGTTGTCGTCGGGGAGGGCCGGACCTATACCTTTGAGACCATCACTCAGGCCATCAACCTGGTCAACAAAGGCGCCAAGCTCATCGGCGCCAATTCGGACATCACCGGTCCCATCGACGGCGGCATTGCTCCCGCCTGCCGTGCTCTCATGTCCCCCATCGAGATTGCCACCGGCAAGCAGGCCTACTACCTGGGCAAGCCCAACCCCCTCATGATGCGCACGGGCATGAAACTGCTGGGCTGCGACCCTGAGGAGACGGTAATCGTGGGCGACCGTATGGACACGGACATCATCGTGGGCATCGAATCCAACATCGAGACCATCCTGGTGCTCTCCGGAGTCTCCACCCGGGAAACCATTCGCCAGTTCGCCTACCGGCCGGACGTCATTTTGGACGGTGTGGGCGATATCGTCCACCTGTAAAGGTTCAAATTGCATTGGACGCGGATTTCAGATCCGCGTCCATTTTTTGTAAAAACAGCTTGTGCCCCCTGGAAAAACGTGCTGAAATGCACCCGCGGCGCAAATTAATACATAATTCTATATTATCATGCACATCGAAAAGAGCACTCTTATGAAAATATCTTCTCTGGCCGCCCTGGCCGAGCTCGACCGGGTCAACTATGCGGCGGGCGTCCGCACCTATTGGAAGGGCCTTGAGCAGGAGCTGATCGAGCAGAAGAAGGAGATCAATGCAAAGCTCGCTGGTCTGTTGAAAGCCGATCCCGAGGCGGCAGCCAGGTATGCCACCGATTCGGCGGACAGCATCGCCAGGAGCGCGCTGAATAAGGCGGGAATCATGCGCAACGAGCTTCTCGCTTTCATCGCCTCCCGGGGCGCCAGCGAGACCGTCCGCGCGCCCTATACCCCCTCCTTCGCTGCGGCGGAATAATCCCCCTCTGCCACGCAAAGAACCGGCGCAGCAGCGCCGGTTCTTATTGATTGCCCTCAGGCGATCACGCCGTTCATGTTCATGGGCTGGGCCTGGAGCCCCTGGAGTTCCATAACAACCTGCTCCAGAGTGTCAACCTGGCGCTTGAGCTCCTCCACCTCGCCGGCAATACGCAGGAGGTTCTCCACCTCCTGGGCCAGGGCGCTGCGTCCCCCCTCCGCCTCCCGCTCCTTGCGGGGGCGGCCCGCTTTACGCGTCTGTTCACATTCATAGGGATCCGCGCAGGGCATGCCGTTTTCCCGCATATAGCGGATCACCTCTCTCACCAGGGGTGGATTGTTTTTGACCAGCGCCCGATATTTATTCTGGTAACGCAGCATGGCCCGGGTGTCTCCCTCGCCCATTTTGAGGGTACATGCCCGCACGGACACACCCTTGGCCTGTTCCGAGAGCACCGTGACCAACAGGTCCCATATCTCCTCCTGGGTGAAGGGCACAAAAGCGGGGTGATGAATCTGCTCGGGGTTCTCCTTGGCCCTGGCATAGTAGTAGTTGCGGATGGAGTTGGGTTTGCGCCCGGTCCTCTCGGCAACGCCGTCAAAGACGCTCTTGAGGGCGCGGCCCTCCTCCCGGGCCCTGCGCACCTCCTCCCAGAGCAGTGCCTCCTCCTCCTCTTTCCAGCCGGATGATGCACGCCCCTGGGTATAAGCCTGTATCAATGCCACATTTGCGTTTGCGCTCATGGTTACGTCCTCCTCATGACTTTTATTGGATAGACTCATTATGTCCGCACTCTGAGCATTTTATAACCAAAGAAAATTCATTCCTCCAACAAAAAAACCAAAGCCAAGTTTGACTTTGGTTTTTTTGCATCCACACACCACGAAATATGCAGACACTTGCCAGTGAATGGTTATCTATAT